>NZ_JBHUME010000003.1:0-63104 GCF_042684925.1 Paenibacillus gansuensis
AGGCAGGTTGCCTACGTGTTACTCACCCGTCCGCCGCTAAGTATCAGAGAAGCAAGCTTCTCTTCTACTCCGCTCGACTTGCATGTATTAGGCACGCCGCCAGCGTTCGTCCTGAGCCAGGATCAAACTCTCCATAAAAGAAAAGCTGATGACTCATTCCGGCTGAAGCCTCCGACCCTCATACAAGGATCTTCGTTTCAGCACTAGCTGACTTATTTTTTAAAGTCACTGTCATGTGACTGCTTAATTCGCTCGATGTTCAGTTTTCAAAGATCAAACGCAGATGACTCTTATTCAGTCACCGCCGCGCGCTTTTCGTTCTCGTCAGCGGCGACTTAAATAAGATACCACAGATCAAAACCACTTTGCAAGCTTTTATACATTGGAAGTTTATGACACCCGCAAAGCTTCTATTTACACTTAATCCAGAGCCCGTTCACGCATGGTCGGGAACAGCAGTACATCCCTAATGGAAGGCTGATTGGTAAGAAGCATCACAAGCCGGTCGATCCCAATGCCCAGTCCGCCTGTAGGAGGCATACCGTATTCCAGAGCACGGATAAAGTCTTCGTCCATCATATGGGCTTCATCGTTCCCTTGTTCGCGTTCCACCAATTGCGCCTCAAACCGCTCGCGCTGATCGATCGGATCGTTAAGCTCGGTAAAGGCATTAGCATGCTCCCGCGCTACGATAAAGAGCTCGAAACGGTCCGTGAATCTCGGATCTTCCTCGTTCTTCTTCGCCAGCGGAGAAATCGCCAAAGGATGCCCGTATACGAAAGTAGGCTGAATCAGCGTCTCTTCTACAAAATGCTCAAAGAATTGATTCAAAATATGCCCAAAGGTCATATTCGGCTCAAAAGGAACTTTGTGCTCTTTAGCGAGCGAACGAGCTTCTTCATCGGACATTTCACGGCTGAAGTCCACACCAGTTACATCGCGTACAGCGTCTACCATAGATACGCGGCGCCATGGTGTGCCTAGATCCACTTTTTGACCCTGGTAGTCAACGGTTGTTGTCCCAAGCACTTCTTGCGCAATATGAACGATGAGTTCCTCCGTCAGCTTCATAATATCCTTGTAATCTGTATAAGCTTCATACAATTCGATCATCGTGAATTCCGGATTATGGCGTGTGGAAATGCCTTCATTCCGGTATACCCGGCCGATTTCGTATACTTTCTCCAGACCGCCGACGATAAGACGCTTCAAATGAAGCTCAATCGCGATCCGCATATATAACTGCATGTCCAAAGCATTATGATGGGTGATAAAAGGACGTGCCGAAGCTCCGCCGGCAATGGTGTGCAGCGTCGGAGTTTCCACTTCCAAGTAGCCCAGAGAATCCAGATAGCGTCTCATCGACTGGATAATGCGGGAACGTGCAATAAAGGTCTGTTGAACGTCCTGGTTCATGATCAGATCCACGTAACGCTGACGGTAACGAAGCTCCACATCCTGCAGGCCATGATATTTATCCGGCAATGGGTACAGGGATTTAGACAGGACTTCTAGTTCCTTTGCTTTCACGGAAATTTCGCCTGTTTTGGTTTTGAAAACCGTCCCCTTCACACCTACGATATCGCCCAAATCCAACAGGTCAAAGGCTTGATATTTGGCCTCTTCCACTGTGTCCTGACGAACGTAAATCTGAATTTTGCCCGTAATATCCATGATGTGTGCAAAGCTTGCCTTGCCCATTCCCCGTTTCTGCATAATACGGCCGGCCAAGCTCACTTCAACCGCCTTTTCGTCCAGCTCCTCTTTGGAGAAAGCATCGTAGGCGCCAATGATGTCTTTGGCCGTATGGGTACGCACATATTTCTGGCCGAACGGATCCAAGCCCAATGCACGCAGCTCGTCCAATTTATTGCGCCGGATGACCAGCAGCTCATTTAATTCCGTCTCATGGTTCTCAGTCACATGATCAGTCACAACAGTTCAACTCCTATCGGTATCTAACGAAAAAAGCTTCCCGCGGAAGCTTTCTCAATGTCGTTTAATTCTTGTTTATTATACACAGTTTATTTTTTGATATCTACAATTTTATATTGAATGATGCCAGCAGGAACGTTAACGTCTACAACCGTACCCTTGGTCTTTCCGAGAATCGCTTTTCCTACCGGGCTTTCGTTAGAAATCTTATTCTGCATAGGGTCGGACTCCGCTGTACCAACGATAACATACTCCACGGTGTCACCGAATTCCAGATCTTCTACAGTTACGGTCGATCCGATGCTAACGGTATTAATATCGACTTCGTCGTTGTTAATAATACGCGCATTGCGAAGCATTTTCTCAAGGGTAATGATCCGGCCTTCAATAAATGCCTGCTCGTTCTTAGCATCTTCATACTCGGAGTTTTCACTGATATCCCCGTAACCAATAGCAACCTTTATTCTTTCCGCGACTTCGCGGCGCTTAACGGATTTAAGGTTCTCCAGCTCTTCTTCAAGTCTCTTTAGGCCTTCAGGGGTGAGGATGACTTCTTTTTCGCTCATTATCGAAAATCTCCCGTCGCGTGAACAATTTTCATATCAACTATGAATTCACTTTTCATTAAAGTATATTACCGGAAAACTTGAAAATTTCTCCATTCGGCATATATATTGCAAGATTATATTGCACTCCAGACCAATTGTCAATGAGCACGAAGGCCGTTCCCAAAGGGGAGCTAAGCCCCATCACCCGGCGGTTAATGGACGGCGGAATGCTCCACTGCAACGGATGCTACAGGCTCATCCGCAAGCTGCTCCAAGCTGTCGATAAAGCTTTGGAATCGGGATACCATTTCATCCCGTTTCGTAGCTTCCATCAAGCTGTCTTTTACGCGGGAAGCGCCCTTCATGCCTTTCAGGTACCACGCCATATGCTTGCGCATTTCCTTAACAGCAATGTGCTCCCCTTTTAATGCCGACAGGCGGTCCAGATGCAGCGTTGCGATGCGCAGCTTGTCGCGCGGTGTCGGTTCTTCGGGAAGCTCGCCGGTTGTAAGGTATTCGATGGTACGGTAAAGCATCCATGGATTACCCAAAGCTGCCCGCCCAATCATCACACCGTCTACTCCGGTAGTGTCAAGCATACGTCTGGCATCCTCCGGAGTGAGGACATCCCCGTTTCCAATCACCGGAATGTTCACCGCTTCTTTCACTTCGCGGATGATGTTCCAGTCCGCTTTGCCGGTGTATAGCTGTTCACGGGTACGTCCATGTACACTGACTGCCTTTCCGCCGGCCCGCTCAACCGCTTGTGCATTGCGAACCGCGTAGATGTGCTCTGAATCCCAGCCGATTCTCATTTTGACCGTTACCGGCTTATCTACCGCATCCACGACCGCAGACACCATCTCGTAGATTTTGTCCGGATCCAGCAGCCAGCGTGCTCCCGCATCGCATTTGGTGATCTTCGGTACAGGGCACCCCATATTGATGTCGATAATATCAGCATTGGTCTGCTTATCGACAACTTTTGCAGCTTCTACGAGCGATTCGCGGTCCCCGCCAAAAATCTGCAAACTTAGCGGCTTTTCGCGCTCATCCACATAAAGCATTTCAATGGTCCTTTTGTTGCCGTGCAAAATGGCTTTATCGCTGACCATCTCCGCACATACGAGACCTGTGCCGAATTCTTTGGCTATCAGCCGGAACGCCGGATTACATACGCCCGCCATCGGAGCCAGCACCACTTGGTTCTTCATTTCTATATTGCCTATCTTGAGTCCCACGTTGTTACCTCCTTATGCCGCAGCTTTCTTGCAGCTGTTCTAAGATGTCAATTCTTCTACATCAATATTTAAAGCTTCCGCTATTTTCTTCAACAACTTACCATCAGGTTTACGCGAACCGCGTTCTACGGCCCCCAGCACAGCAACCGATACGCCTAATAATTCCGCAAGCTCCTGCTGAGTATGTCCTTTCAGCTTTCGAAACGCCCTGATTCGCTGTGCCAATGAACTGATTTCCATAGGTTGATGCCGTCCCTTCCATCCGCTGCCTGCACCAGGGACTTCACGGAACGTCCGTCGGGCAGGATTTCTTGATGCAGCACGTCCAACAGGGGAATTAACACAAACAAGCGTTCATGCATACGCGGATGAGGCAGAATCAGCTTTTCATCATTGCTCGTATACTCTCCGTACAAAAGTAAGTCCAGATCAAGCGTCCGCGGTCCCCATCTTACATCCCTAACCCGTCCAAGCAATTGTTCCACGTGGAGCATTGCTTCCAGAAGTTCCATAGGGGATAGCGAGGTGGTAACAGCTATCGCCATGTTCAGGAATGCAGCCTGTTCTGTATAGCCTACCGGTTCGGTTTCATAGATGGAAGAACAGCGGTCCACCCGGATCAGCGGATGATGATGAAGCTCTGCAATCGCACGGCGCAAGTAGGCCTCCCGGTCTCCAAGATTGGAGCCAAGCGCAATGTAAGCAGGTTGATCCGCATCTGAAGTATACTCTGTCATGCTTGAACCCGCTTCCTGTGAATCTCGACTGTGACGCCCTCAAAATGAATATCAAAAGGCGGATGAGGTTTAGTCACCCGGATCTCAATTTCATTTATAATAGTATAAGTGTCCAACAGCGAGGTTGCAATATGCTCCGCAAGCGCTTCAATTAATTTAAACTGCTTTTGTTCGACAATCTTCTTGATTGTGTAATACGCTTCAGCATAATTCACGGTTTTCTCTAAATCGTCGTTGCTGCCTGCAGGGCCAATGTCGAAAAATAAAGTTGCATCCACATAAAACCGCTGCCCCAATTTATTCTCTTCCGGGAACACCCCGTGATATCCGAAAAACTTCATTTTCCGAAGAATGATCTTATCCATTTCCTAAAAGTCTCCTTTTTATACGGAATCCAGGCTATGACCTTATCACAGCATCCGCCATCAGAGCCGCCCGCTTATTGGCTTTCACGTCATGTACGCGAATAATACTGCAGCCTTTCATGATTCCGATCACCGTAGTAGCGACCGTTCCTTCTATAACATCATCCACTGGAAGGTCCAGTATCGACCGGATGAATCTTTTCCTCGAGGTGCCGAGAAGTACGGGATAGCCTAGGGCCGCAATGCGTTCAAGGTTGTTCATTAATTGGAGATTATGATCCTGTGTTTTGGCAAAGCCGATTCCGGGATCCAAAATAATGCTGCTTTCGGGAATACCGGCATCTTGAGAAATACGGATACTTTCCTGCAGGTCCTGAATCACATCGGTCAGGAAGTCTGTATAATCCATCTGCTGACGGTTATGCATAAGAATAGCAGGACATCTTAAAGCCGCGGCCGTTTCCGCCATCACCGGATCTCCCCGAAAGCCCCAAATATCGTTAATGATATGGGCCCCGGCTTTTATGGCTTGACGAGCTACGTTGGGCTTGTATGTGTCAATAGAAATCGGCAGTGACGGACCGAAAGCGGATCGAACCGCCTCGATCACCGGCAGCACCCGCTCCAGCTCCTCCTGCTCATCTACCGGCTCAGCTCCTGGACGTGTAGATTCCCCGCCAATGTCGAGGATGTCCGCCCCTTCTTCCAACATGCGCCCTGCTTGCTCTACAGCAGAATTCACGGAAATATAACGCCCTCCATCAGAGAACGAATCCGGTGTCGCATTCAATATCCCCATAATCAGCGTACGCTTGCCTAGCTCAAGGCGCATCCCGTTATATTCAAGCACTCTATGTGAGGGGGAATTTTTATTAATAGAAAAAGTCATGTTAGTTCCCTACTTTAGTCCGGTATTGTTGTTGAAGCTGCACGGTAAGGGGGCCTGGGCAATGAATCGGGTAAGCTTTACCCGCTGTGTCATAGAGCATATGAACAGGTGTCAGCTCCTGGATCGAATTCGTCAAAAAGATTTCATCAGCCTCTGCCGCCTGATTCCATGTGTAAAGTCCCTCTGCAACCTGGATGCCTGCCTGCTCAGCCAGCTGAATAACAACGGCACGGGTGATACCCGGCAGAATTCCGGTTTCCAGCGAAGGAGTATATAATACCTCGTCCTTCACCCAAAACAAATTACTGACGATCCCTTCAGCCACATGTCCGGAAGCCGTCAGCATCAACCCCTCCGACCCTTGTGCCCAAGGGTACGTAGATACTTCCCTCTTTGCCAGAATGTTATTCATATAATGAAGAGACTTAAACCTCACGGGCCCTTCAGGTGTATTCCGCCGCAGCTGCAGTAACTGCAGCGCCTTTGCCGGCCGTACAGAGGCAGCCGGAGGAGGCAGCTCTTTCATATAAATAACTTCCGTAGGCCTGCTATAATCGCCCGACGGCAAACCTAGAATGTCCGGTCCTGCAGTAATTGTATACCTGATATAAGCGTCTTCCAAACCGGATGCCGACAGCATACCGCTTATCTGCATCCTGAGCTGCCTCTCATCCGGTTTCCAACTGATCCCCAGTTCCCGGCAGCCCCTTTGCATTCTCTCTAAATGCAAATCCAAAGCGAAAGGTTCCCCACTATAAGTCCGGAAAGTTTCAAACAAGCCGATCCCATAAAGAAAACCGTGATCTAATGCGGAGATCACGGCATCTTTCTCTGTATACATCTGTCCGTTTATACTAAGGATCATTGCCTTATTCCTTTAGGGCCTTAGCCCGCTGGGACAAGAAATTGCGCAGCAGCTGCTTGCCATGGTCTGTTATGATGGATTCCGGATGAAATTGAACCCCTTCAATCGGGTATTCTTTATGGCGAAGGCCCATAATTTCCCCTTCTGCAGTCTCTGCGCTGATTTCCAGACAATCCGGCAGCGTTTCCCGGCGTACGATCAACGAATGATACCGGGTAGCTGTATAAGGGGAAGGAATGCCTTCAAAAATCGTTTTGCCGTCATGTAAAATCTCCGAGGTCTTCCCGTGCATCAGCTTCTCCGCGCGGACAACTTCGCCGCCAAAAGCCTGTCCGATCGACTGATGCCCAAGGCATACGCCGAGAATAGGGACGGTTCCTTTGAAATGTTCAATCAGGGAAAGGCTGATTCCCGCTTCATTAGGGGAGCAAGGACCCGGCGAGATGAGAATATGATCCGGATGCAGGGCTTCTATCCCCTCCAGGCTGATTTCATCGTTACGTTTGACCACAATGTCCTCGCCCAATTCGCCAAGATACTGCACCAGGTTATAAGTGAAGGAATCATAATTATCAATAACCAATATCATACCGGTGTCCTCCTTTAACTTCCTATTTTTATTAGCAGCAAATCAATAATGATGTGATTGTTTTCTGTATAGTTCGCTATATTGAATGGCTTTCCATAACGCTTTCGCCTTGCTTAAGGATTCGTAGTACTCCCGCTCCGGATCGGAATCGATTACAATGCCGGCTCCCGCCTGAATATGGCCCATTCCGCCGGCAACAGCAAGTGTACGTATAGTAATATTAAATTCCATATTACCGTTATAGTCAATCCATCCAATTGAGCCGGTATAAGGCCCTCTCCGTGTCGGTTCCAATTCTTCAATGATTTCCATTGTACGAATCTTAGGAGCCCCTGTGATCGTGCCGCCAGGAAAGGACGCGGCAATGACGTCATAGGCATCCTTCCCATCCGCGAGACGGCCTTTTATTTCAGACACCAGATGCATGACATGAGAGTAGTACTCGATCACCATCAGATCTTCCACTTGTACACTGCCATACTCGGAAATGCGTCCCAGATCGTTGCGTTCCAGATCGACCAGCATGATATGCTCCGCCCGCTCTTTCTCGCTGGACCGGAGTTCCTCAGCCATAACAGCGTCTTCCTGTTCCGTCCTGCCCCTTCGTCTTGTGCCCGCGATGGGACGGGTGCTGACCGTTTCGCCGTCGGTTTCCACCAGCAGCTCCGGAGAAGCCGAAACCAGATGCATCCCGTCAAAACGCAGCAGCCCCATATAAGGAGAGGGGTTAAACAACCGTAACCATTCATAAATCTCTTCCGGCGGCGTAATCAGCGGCCTGCTCTGGCGGACTGACAGGTTCACCTGAAAGACATCCCCCTGGCTGATGTATTCCTGGATCTGCAGCACTGCCTGCATAAAACGTTCTTTTGTAAAGACAGTGGTTACCCCGTCTACTTGCTCAACATCAATGCCTAAGCCTGTCCGTGACAATAGATCCCGTTTAGCTTGGGTGGACTGCTCCAGAGCCGGGTCAACTGCAGTCCATTCATCCCAGCGCTTCTTCATATCTGAAGCGCGTTGAGCCGCCTTGGAGAACGATTGCTCAAGGCTTTCTTCTTCACTACTCTGCTGATGAACAGCACAGTATAATGCTTGTTCTTTCTCGTCCAGGATCCACAGTTCCTCGACCATCATAAAGAAATAATCCGGAAACGGCAGGTCATCCTTCGCTTGTAAAGGCAGCTTTTCGATGGAACGGATGATATCGTAACTCCAGTATCCGATACAGCCGCCTATAAATTTAGGGGCACCCTCTACCTTGGGTGTCCGGTAAGGCGCCATCCATGTCTTGACCGCCTCCAGCGGCTTGGTATGGTGTTTCCTTACCACAGTACGTCCGGACACCGGGTCCGTATGACAAGATTCAGCCGTATCGCCTTTCCCGCGAATGGTCATTCTTGCCTTTACAGCTGCATACGTGTACCGGCCGTCCTTTCCGCTCTCCAGTATTACTGCTTCTTCCCCCGCCTGAGCCCAAACTTTCTCCCAGGACAGCGGTTTCCCGCCTTCCTTTAGCTCATGCCTTTCTATGTAAGGAAGCCATTTATAAGTCAACGCCCATTCTTTCCAATGAGCCAAAGTCACAATACTCAAGACCTTCCATCCCCCCGCAGCATTCCGCTGCTGTAACATTGACAAAAGTATACTCCATTCCCGCCCAAAACAAAACCATCCTTCCAAAGACTAAAACTTACCTTTACATATACCGTTTCAGATGGGATGATATCCCTTCCAATGTAGTAAAAAAGAAGCTGTCCTTATAGGTGAACTACCTATCGGACAGCTTCTCTCTATTCTATTTAAAATTAATCTTCAAATTGATATAGCGGCGTGCTGAGGTACCGTTCCCCGTTGCTTGGTACGATAACTACAACGCGCTTCCCTTTACCCAGCTTCTTCGCTACCTGAAGGCCTGCAAAGATAGCAGCACCGGAGGAGATACCGCCCAAAATGCCCTCTTCTTTCGCTACACGGCGGGCCGTTGCAAACGCATCTTCATTCTCTACTTGAATAATCTCGTTGTAGATTTCCGTATTCAGGATGTCAGGAACGAAACCTGCTCCGATTCCCTGGATCTTGTGCGGGCCTGGCTTACCGCCGGATAGAACTGGCGAGCCTGCCGGTTCTACGGCGTAAATTTGGATGCCGGGGAAATTCTCTTTCAGAACGCCTCCCGCACCTGTAATCGTTCCGCCTGTACCGATCCCGGCAACGAAAGCATCAAGCTGTCCATCATGCCCTTTAATTGCTTCTACGATCTCAGGACCTGTGGTCTCTACGTGAACTTTCACGTTAGCTTGATTCTTAAATTGCTGAGGAATAAAATAGTCCGGATTCTCCGCTTGCAGCTCTTCCGCACGGCGGATCGCGCCTTTCATGCCTTCCGCTCCCGGTGTAAGCACCAGCTCGGCGCCGTAGGCACGCAGCAGGTTGCGGCGTTCCATGCTCATCGTTTCCGGCATGACTAGAATGGCTTTGTAACCTTTCGCAGCGGCTACCATAGCTAAACCGATACCTGTATTTCCGCTGGTAGGTTCGATAATCGTAGCGCCCGGTTTCAGTACGCCTTCTTTCTCCGCCGTCTCGATCATAGAAATGGCGATACGGTCCTTCACGCTTGCGCCGGGGTTCTGGAACTCCAGCTTCACGTAAACCTCAGCGCTGTCCTCCGGAACCACGCGGTTGAGACGAACAAGCGGCGTGCCGCCGATCAACTCCGTAACGCTCTGAACTAATTTAGCCATGATGATACCCTCCCATAGTATATGTTATGAATAATCCGAGTAAATAAGTAGGTTTTATATTCATATGATAACAACCCGCCTAATCATTGTCAACAGCCAAGTGTCATTCGTTACCATCTACACTATGGAAGGGAATTTTGCTTTTTTATAAATCCTGTTATGAAGAAGCTTTCTTCAAAATCTCCGCCAGTTCTTCCCCATTAAATTCATATGCTTCATTGCAAAAATGGCATACCACTTCCGCTTTCCCGTCTTCCTCGATAATCCCTTCGATCTCAGCTCTACCAAGACTGATTAAGGTCTGTTCCACCCGTTCCCGAGAACATTTGCATTTAAAAACCAAATCATTCTGATCCATGATCTGTACCGGCTCAATCACGCGGTTCAAGATTTCCTCAAGGGTGTGTCCCTGATTCAGCAAAGAGGTGATTGGCGGCAAGCTGCCCAACTGACGCTCAATCCCGTCAATCTCCTCATCTGTCACACCCGGCAGCAATTGAATAATAAACCCGCCTGCAGCGATGACGCTTCCGTCCGTCTCAACAAGAACGCCAAGAGATACAACGGAAGGCGTCTGTTCGGATTTAGCAAAATAGTACGTAAAATCCTCTGCCAACTCCCCGGAAACGATCGGTATGCTTCCGCGGTAGGGCTCTCTCAAGCCAAGATCTTTAATAATATGGATAAATCCTTCCGTCCCTACGGCCCCTGCCACATCCAGCTTGCCCAGCGCATTGCTTGGCAGATGAACTTCCGGATTATCGACATAGCCCCGGACTTCTCCTTTGGCATTGGCGTCGACTACAATTTGCCCGATCGGGCCGTTCCCTTTCACTTGGATGGTAAGATGCTCTTCGCCTTTCAGCATGGCCCCCATCATAGCAGCAGCCGATAAAGTACGGCCGAATGCTGCCGTAGCTGTCGGATACGTGCCGTGCCGCCGGCTTAGTTCTCCCACGAGGTTCGTCGTGTTCACTGCGAAAGCACGGACCTTGCCGTTCAGCGCCGTACCCCGGATTAAGTAGTCCTTCATGGTTCATCCTCCTATGCCGACCGCCAGGCGATCAACTTCTATTTTTACACGTTTCGTTCATATATCATCTGCAGACCCTGCAGGGTCAACAGCGGGTTAGTCAATTCAATGGTTTTGGATTCGCTGGAGATCAGGTCGGCCAGTCCCCCTGTTGCAATCACTCTGGCCTCCGGGCTGTACTCTTCCCGGATCCGCTGGACAATGCCGTCCACTTGGCCTGCGTAACCATAAATAATGCCTGCCTGCATAGAAGCGATGGAGTTCCGCCCTACGACACTCTTAGGCTTCGTTAATTCTATTCTCGGCAGCTTGGCGGCACGCTGGTACAGCGCTTCTGTTGAAATGCCGATGCCGGGAGCAATGGCTCCCCCCAAATACTGCCCTTGCTCATCAATGTAATCAAAAGTCGTAGCTGTCCCGAAATCCACGACGATCAGCGGGGAAGGACCGTATAACTCGATCGCAGCTACCGCGTTCACAATGCGGTCCGCTCCAACCTCCCGCGGATTTTCGTATCGGATGTTCAGTCCTGTTTTAATCCCCGGCCCCACGATCAACGGTGTCTTCTTTAAATATTTCTCACAAAGACTTTCCAGCGTATGCATCAGCGGCGGAACAACGGAAGAGATAATAATTCCTTCCACATCATGCAACCCGATCCGCGCATGCTGAAATAGATTATAAATTGCGATACCGTACTCATCCACTGTAGTGGAACGGTTTGTGCTGAGTCTCCAGTGATGAAGCAGTTCCTTGCCGCGGTATACGCCAAGAACAATATTAGTATTCCCTACATCAATAACCAGAATCAAGCTTTATTCCTCCTTCTTCCCATTCAGATCCAGGCTGATATCCAGCGAGCGGAACGAATAGGTAAGGCCCCCGACCGAAATGACATCTACTCCTGTTAATGCGATACCTTTAATGGTTTCCAAAGAAACGCCGCCTGATGCTTCAATCGTCACATGAGGGGCCTCTTTGCGAATGTAGGCTACAGCCTCCGCCATCCGCTCGTTGCTCATATTGTCCAGCATGATGATGTCAGCCCCGGAACGCACCGCTTCCGCTGCCTGCTCCAGATTCTCGGCTTCAACCTCAATTTTCATAGTATGAGGAATGACATTCCTGGCATTCAGGACAGCTTGGGTAATGCCGCCGGACCCTTTAATATGGTTATCCTTGATCATAACTGCATCGTAAAGCCCGAATCGGTGATTAGCCCCGCCTCCCGCACGAACGGCATACTTCTCCAATTGGCGGTGGCCCGGCGTCGTTTTACGTGTATCGACAAGCCGCACAGGTAATCCTTCCAGCGCGTCTAAGAATTGTCTTGTTTTCGTCGCTATGCCGGATAGCCGCTGCATAAGGTTCAATGCAAGTCTTTCTCCTGTAAGAATACTGTGCGTGCTTCCTTCTACCTCCATGATTACGGTTCCCCGGGTTACGGAATCGCCGTCCTGAGCTTTAACCGTTACTTGCAAAGAAGGATCCACTTCATGAAATACCATTTCCGCAAAAGGAAGCCCCGCGATTAGACCCGTATCCTTTACATGAATGATCCCAACGGACTGATGGTCCTGAGGGATGGTCGCCATCGTTGTAATATCTCCTGATCCGATATCTTCAGCCAGCCATTGCCTAATGGACTGGATCACTTGTATTTTATTCATAAACAACATCTTCTACCCACTCCTCGATGATGCCGCGCTCCCTGTTCAACACGATGTGTTTGCGCCATTGCAGATTATCCCTTTCAGGGAAGTCTTCCCGGTAATGCCCGCCCCGGCTCTCTTCCCGCAAAAGGGCCGCTTCACTGGTGAGCAGCGCGCAAGTCAACAGGTTCGCAAATTCATATTCTTCCCGCTTTGTAAGTACCGCCTCATAAATTGGAAGCTGGCGCTTTAGTTCCTCTATTCCTTTTTGCAGATCTCTCTGATTTCTTCGGACCCCTACATAGCGTACCATCACTTTTTGCAGCTTTAGCCGTTTTTCCACAACGGCTTGCATAGGCGGTTCCGTCCGGTTTGTACGCGATGCAAACGAAGGGGTGGGCGCAGCTTCTCCAATTTCCTGAATTCGCTGAACAATTCTCCGCCCGAAAACAATGGCCTCGGATAATGAATTGGAAGCCAGCCGATTCGCCCCATGTACACCTGTGGAGGACACTTCGCCGCAGGCAAACAGGCGTTTGACGCTTGTCTCTCCGTTCAGATCGGTCTTGACTCCTCCCATCATATAGTGGGCGGCAGGAGCAACAGGAACCCAGTCGCTGGTGAGATCCAACCCGTAGTTCATGCAAAATTCGTAGATCGTCGGAAAGCGGTGCTTTACCATGTCCGGCGATTCATGCGTAATATCCAAATAAACGAAAGTCGACTTCGTATTCTCCATCTCGCTCACGATAGCTCTGGCTACGATATCCCTTGGGGCAAGTTCCAATTGAGGATGATATTTCTCCATAAACCGCTCGCCGCGAATGTTGCGCAGGATAGCCCCTTCTCCTCGGACCGCCTCGGAAATCAGAAAGCGCGGCGCGCCGGGATAGCATAAGGACGTAGGGTGGAATTGGACAAATTCCATGTCCTGAATATCCGCACCGGCACGATACGCCATAGCTATACCGTCACCGGTAGCGATCTCAGGGTTTGTAGTGTACCTGTACAATTGGCCGGTCCCACCGCTGCAAAGCACCGTCGCTTTGCCTTCCACAAACACGCGCTGCCCGTCCGGGCGCTGTACGAGCGCACCCCGGCATTCGCCGTCGTGCGTGATCAGGTCCAGAATGAAATGTTCATCCCAAACCTCTATATTCGGATTGCCCCCCGCTTCCTCAGAAAGCGCCCGCACAATCTCATAACCGGTTGCATCCCCGTTAGCATGCAGAATCCGGCGCTGGCTGTGCGCGCCTTCCTGGGTGAGCGCCAGTTCTCCGTCTTCATAGTCGAACTGGGTCCCCATCTTAATCAGGTCCTGCACGCCCTTCGGACCTTCATGAACGAGCACATCCACGGCACGGGGAGAGCAAAGCCCCGCCCCAGCCGTTAGTGTGTCCTCGCGGTGATACGCCGGCGAGTCATTCTCGGATATGACCGCGGCAATACCCCCTTGGGCATAACGCGTGTTGCTGTCCATTAACGATTTCTTCGTGATCATAAGGACTTTATTCGTCTTGCTTGCTTTTATCGCAGCAAATAGCCCGGCGATCCCGGCACCAATCACGATGACGTCGGTCTTCACCCGCGGAAGCTGATCCAGCGAGAAATCTACTAAATAACGTGGTACCATCTTCACCCGCACCCTTCATCCTGTCCTATACAAGGAAGCAGCGCATGCTACTTCACCTGCAGCATGCGCTCTAGAGATAACTTTGCTTTGGCGGCAACTTCTGGATCAACGTAAATTTCCGGTCCCATCGTTTCCAGGCATTTCACAAGCTTTTTCAAATTGTTCACTTTCATATTCGGACATACCAGGAATTTCGTAGCAAAATGGAACTTTTTCTCCGGGCTATCCAATCTCAGCTGATACCCTGTACCGTCCTCGGTGCCCACGATGAACTCCTGGCAATCGGATTCTTTGCAGTATTTGATGATAGCGGTAGTACTTCCGACGAAGTCTCCGAGAGCCACAACTTCCGGACGGCATTCCGGATGCACAACGAATTGCGCGTTCGGATATTGGGCTTTCATCTCCTCCACATCTTTCACAGTAAGCATGTCATGGGTGTTGCAGTAACCTTCCCAAATGATCATTTTCTTGTCTGTGAATTTTTCCACATAGTTGCCCAGGTTTTTATCCGGTACCCAAATAATCTCCTCGGAGTCCAGCGATTGAATAACTTTCACCGCATTGGCCGAGGTACAGCAAATATCGGTTTCCGCCTTAATCTCTGCCGAAGAGTTGATATAAGTCACTACCGTTGCATTTGGGTGCTGGGCTTTCAGTTTACGCAGCCCGTCTACGTTCACCATGTCCGCCATCGGGCACCCTGCGCGTTCATCGGGAATGATGACCGTTTTGTTAGGTGCTAATATTTTTGCGCTTTCCCCCATGAAATGAACGCCGCAAAATACGATGACATCGGCATCGGTTTCCGCCGCTTTTTGCGCCAGCAGAAAGGAATCCCCCCGAAAATCGGCTACTTCCTGAATTTCATCCCTTTGATAATAATGAGCTAAAATGATAGCATTCCGTTCTTTCTTCAGTTGAAGCAGACGTTCTTTCAGTTCCTCGTTCTGCTGCTTCTTGCGTTCTAAGGCCAGCGCTTCCACTGTGCACTCAACTCCCTATGGTATATGGTAAGAGCAATCCTGCGATTGTTCTTAGTATGCGATTTACACCTAATTTACACAACCTAGCATGCAGTGTCAATGCATTTACACGCTATAACATATCTTTCATGGGCCAATAAAAATTCCCTTTCCTCTGCAAGCCGCCCACACTTCCGGACAAAAGAAACGGCACCGCACGATCTGTGCGGTGCCGTAGCGTTTTAGTCGTTATTGATATCGTCGTCAGCAGCCTGATCCATCTTCTTCTCGAAGGTGAATTTGTTGCCGTCGCTTTCTTCATCCTGCTTGTGAATGTTCACCTTCACGTCGCCTTCTTTTGCAGCTTCCTCGCTTACGGAAGTGATCTTGCCTTGTTCCAGCAACTGCGTAATTTGGTCGACATCCAGCGTTTCCTTCTCAAGAAGCGTTTTTGCGATTAGATGCATCTCAGCTTCATGCTCTTTCAAGAGCTCGCGGCAGCGGTCATAACAACCGCGGATAATGTTTTGCATCTCCTGATCGATTTCATGTGCGATAGCATCGCTGTAATTCTGTTCATGGCCGATATCGCGGCCCAGGAACACCTGTCCTTGAGAGCTTCCAAACTGCATAGGTCCGAGACGCTCGCTCATACCGTATTCCATAATCATGCTGCGTGCAATGCTGGTCGCTTTCTTGAAGTCATCGTAAGCGCCTGTACCGATTTCACCGATGAACAGCTCTTCGGCTACACGGCCGCCCAGCAAACCGGTGATCCGGTCAAGCAGCTCGTTCTTGGTCATCAGCATCCGGTCTTCCTTCGGAAGCATCATCAGGTAACCGCCTGCGCGGCCCCGCGGTACGATGGTAACTTTGTGAACGCGGTCTGCATGCTCCAGATAGTAGCCGGAAATGGTGTGACCGGCTTCGTGGTAAGCGACAATCCGCTTCTCGCGCTCGCTGATGACACGGCTTTTCTTCTGTGTACCGACAATGACACGGTCGATCGCTTCTTCGATCTCATCCATCGTGATATCCTTCCGGTTACGGCGCGCTGCAATCAGGGCGGATTCGTTCAGAAGGTTCTCCAGGTCAGCGCCTGTAAAGCCTGTCGTATATTTGGCAATTACATCGAGCTTGACGTCCGATGCCAGCGGTTTATTGCGGGCGTGTACTTTCAGTACCGCTTCACGGCCCTTCACGTCAGGACGGTCAACGGTAATCTGCCGGTCAAAACGGCCCGGACGCAGAAGCGCCGGATCCAGAATATCCGGACGGTTGGTGGCAGCCACGATGATAATCCCTTCGTTGGCCCCGAAACCATCCATCTCAACAAGCAGCTGGTTCAACGTCTGTTCGCGCTCGTCATGTCCGCCGCCGAGGCCTGCGCCCCGTTGACGTCCAACTGCGTCGATCTCATCAATGAAAATAATACATGGTGCGTTCTTCTTGGCATTCTCGAACAAGTCACGTACACGGGATGCACCGACACCGACGAACATTTCTACGAAGTCCGAACCCGAGATGCTGAAGAACGGAACTCCTGCCTCACCTGCTACAGCTCTGGCAAGAAGCGTCTTACCGGTACCGGGAGGGCCCACTAACAGAACGCCTTTCGGAATTCTGGCACCGACGGCAGCGAATTTACGCGGGTCCTTGAGGAATTCAACTACTTCCACCAGCTCCTGCTTCTCTTCATCTGCACCGGCTACATCTTCAAAGGTAACCCGTTTCTTCTCTTCGTTGTACAGGCGGGCTTTGCTCTTGCCAAAGTTCATGACCTTGCCGCCGCCGCCTTGCGCCTGATTCAACAAGAAGAAGAACAATACAAACATAATGACGAAAGGAATAATGGAAGTCAGCAGCGTCAGCCAGCCGTTCTCCCCTTCCATCTTCTTCACTTCAATTAACGCGCCTTGTTCCACCAGCTTATCCGCTAGAGGGGAATCATCGAAACTATCGAACGCACGCGTATCGAAGGTTGCGTTGTCAGGACTCGGGGATTTCTTGTACTCTCCTGTAATGTAGTACGAAAAACCATCCCATTGTGCTCTAACACTCTTCACGTTGTTATCTTGTACAGCTTTTACGAATTGATCGTAACGGATCGTTTGAGTCTGGCTATTTTGTGTGCTGATGAAATGGACGATTCCCACAGTCACAAGAAAAATAAGCAGATAAAATCCTGTATTCCGGATGATGCGATTCATCCCCAACCTCCTCTCGGCGACACGCTTTCATTATTTTACCATAGCATGTCTGACCATAACAATAGAACCTGAACCCTTGCTCTGCTTGCTTTACTCGGAGTAAACTTCCGGCTTCAGGACGCCGATGTACGGCAGGTTGCGGTATTTCTCCGCATAATCCAGCCCGTAGCCGACAATAAATTTATCCGGAAGGGTAAAGCCTGTATAGTCAGCTTCCATCTCAACCCTGCGGCCGGACGGTTTATCAAATAAGGTAACTACCTTGATCGACTGCGCATTGCGTCGCTCCAGTACATCAATCAAGTAACTCAGGGTCAGCCCGCTGTCGATAATGTCCTCAACAATCAGGATGTGCCTGCCCTCAACGGAAGTGTCCAAGTCCTTAATGATCTTGACAACCCCCGACGATTTCGTGGATGCGCCGTAGCTGGATACCGCCATAAAGTCGATTTCCAACGGGATTTCAATCCGCTTCACTAAATCGGACATAAAAACAAACGCACCCTTCAGCACGCAGATGACGAGCGGGTTGCGTCCTCCGTATTCCTTGCTCAGGAGTTCCCCGAGTTCCTTTACCTTCTGCTGTAATTGTTCTTCGCTAAAAAGAACTTCCTGAATGTCATTATGCAACGATTGGACCTCCTAAGAAATGTACTAAATAATTTCACTTATGCTTCCACTCACGAACCTGTCCGCTCTTCTCGAGCGTCAAACTAAGGGTCCGGGCAGTGTCTGGTCTTACCTGTGCAAGTCCGGAAACGCGAATACCCGGTATCCATAATATATTATGGTTTCCATCAAGTATGATGGGAATTTCATCCCTTATAACCGGATAGATCTTATCATCGATGAAGATATCTTTTACCTTTTTGCTGCCGTTTAATCCTGCAATTTGCATACGGTCCCCGCTGCGCCGGTTTCGCACCATCAAAGGGAAGACAATCTCCTCCGCGTCAAAATGAGCCTGTAAAGCAGAATGTCCGTATGCCGGCTCGCTGCCTGGAATCAAACTACCGCTTAACCAAGAGGTAAACTCGGGAATTTCCAGCCGGAAAGGGGCCTGGAGCACCTCGTAGGCGTAACTTGCCGGGGAGGAATCCGCGGGCGGTCCGAGGGAGCATCGGTCATATTCTTTCTTAAACTCAATCATGCGGTCTAAATCTATACGGATAGAACTTGTTCGGTTTAACGTGACGGCATGCCGGATTCCTTCAATCTTCTGAAAGTCGGACACATCGCCGCCGGGAGCAAGATAACTTAATATTAGTTTAATCACTCTCCTTTGTAAAGCGAGGTGCAGGGACGCAAAATCGCGTCCTGAAAAAGTAAACCGGTCCCCTTCGTGACGTACGATCCGCTCATATACAGCAAGAGTTTCCCCTTCCATGTACTCCTCTTCCGCAGCTGCCGTTTCAGCCAGGCGGTTCAGCGAATCCGGCAAATGAGGGTTCAACCGGGACAGATAGGGCAGGACATCTAATCTGATTCGGTTGCGCGTATACTTCCGCAGCTCGTTGCTGCTGTCATTTCGGTAAGGGATCCGAAGGTTCTGAAGATACTGTAAAATCTCTGACTTGTATATACGGAGCAAGGGCCTGATGAGTTCCACGTTTTTTTCCCGTCGCCTGATGGGAATTCCCGCCAGGCCGCCGCTGCCCGTACCCCGGATGATCCTCATCAGGACGGTTTCCGCCTGATCGTCCGCATGATGCGCGGTGACGATGGCGGAAGCGCCGAAAGCTACGGCTGTTTTATGCAGGAACTCATACCTTTTCTGCCTGGCCGCCGTCTGCAGATTCAAACCCGACTCCTCTATATAAGCCGGTACATTAATACGCACTGTTTCACATGGAACACCGAGGTCCTCAGCGATTTTGCGGACAAAATCTTCTTCCTCGTCGGATTCGCTGCCCCGGAACTGATGATTCACATGGGCAGCATAGAGCCTGAACTTCCACGCGGCGGACAATCTATGGAGCAAATGCAGTAAAGCAACCGAGTCCGGCCCTCCGGACACCGCAACAAGAAGGGCTTGTCCTTCGCAGGCCAATCCCTCCTCTCTGATGATGTTATCCACTTTGCGGAGCAGGCCTTCCACGAAGCATCGTTCCTTTCCTGCCAATGATCACTTTATTGAGAAACTATCATATAAACCACAGCGCACAGCATCATAGCGGAGGCAGTGAACAAACCGCGGATCCAGCCCGACCGGCCGTTAGGCGTAAGCGCGCGCAGTTGGGTTCTGTGCGAGGAAGCCCGAAGCAGCTGCCGCCATTCCTCGCGGGCTTCCAAGCTTCCTACGGAACCGCCCAGCATTCGCTTCAGCAGGGGCCGGAACTCTGCCAGCACCCGGGTTCGGTCCGCCTTAGTTAAGAGCCAATCCCTTGTGCGATTCTGAGGGATCAGCTGCCCGGCTTCCTTCAGAAGCGCCGGATCCTCGGCCTGAAGGCAAAGAACGGCAAAAGAGAACAAATCATATGCTTCATCAGCACTGCGTTCCCCGGCACCCCAGTAACCGCGGTCATACACTTCCGTAAACTGCCTTACGGACTTTCCTTGCTGCACAGAGCCGCCGAAGTCGACGAGGTTCACTTGGCCGTAGGGAGTCACCATGACATTCTGCGCCTTTAAGTCGCCGAAAGTCCACCCTGCCTGATGGAGTTCACAAAGCCTGCATAACAGCTGGTAGCCGATGACAGGGAGCCATTGCATTTGTTTCCTATGTATAAACTCATTTAAACTATAGCCTTCTATGTATTTCATCACATAAAAAGGGACATTTCCCGACGGTGTCTCATAATCGTCAATATCTGTAAGGTAATGTTCCTTGGCGGGCTTGCCCCGTGACATCGCCTTAAGCACGTTTACTTCCGATTGGAGATCCACCGCATGAAATCCGAACTTCATAGCAAACGGGCGGCTTCCCTGATACACCAGGTACACTTGTCCGTTTGCCCCTTTACCTAATAAGCGGTGGATCCGATACTTAGCCCCGTTCCACTTCCCTGTAATGATCTCATTGGGAGAAAAGCGGAAGTTCGGGTCAAACGATATAGTCACTTAACAACCCGCCTTTGTTGTGATCCGCGGCTCCCTGTATAAGATGTGCCTGATCGGAAGCGCCCAAACTGTGGTCCCCCGCTGTCATATAATCGATCGCCTGAAGCAGCGCCGGTCCCGTGGGGGTCGTTCCGCGCATATTAATTTTGGAGAAAAGCTGTTTGATTTTGCCCATATCCTGAGTCCAAGGCAGGTCCAATTGAAACTCCTGCCCGCTGCCGGCAGGGCCGGGGAAGTGGCAGACGGCCATTTCGCTTTTCCCGCTCCTTGCCCGCAGGCTCAGCATCAAGTCCCGGATAGCCTCTTCCACAGCGGAAAGCTTCGGTTTCATAGAGGCGCTCGCATCAATCAGGAGCACGACTTGTAAAGCTGCGGTTTCTCCGAGTTCGTCCATAACCTCAACCACCTGCCCGCGCTTCTCCGGCGGCAGCGATTCAATCGAACCTTCACCCAGCACCTGCTGAAGTTCCCGGTTCACGGCCTGTTGTATCGTCTGCATGACAGTGTGGCGCGTCAGCATCTGAACCGTTTGCGAGAGCTGCTTCGTGTTCACGATGCGGCTCATGCCTCCGCCGGCCCGGGCAATTTCCTCAATTTCACCGGCGCCCAACACTCCGATCTCACCTTGGTCGATAACCCCTATCACATTTACGGTTATGCCCTCGGCCAACGCATGCGCGGCAGCCACTACCGGGCTTACACCGACATTGGAACAGCCGTCCGTAATCAAAATGATTTGTTTCATCGTCTCTCCCCCTAGCGGATCCTAATCTATCATCATCTTTCCCAGTAATGAGAGATTTAATCCCTGAAGAGGCAGACTTCCTTGTATGTTACCAATAAAAATCAGCTACTCTAGTATACCATAGGTTGTATCGTAAAAAGAAAAGAGAACCGGGCAAGAGCCGGCCCCCTTCTATCTTAGCTGACGATCTTCGGCCGTTCCAGCCGGGACATGCCCGGCCACCGCAGCGGAGACCATTCCGGTTTATGCTTTTGCACGCGCGCCACCACTACGGTCATGTCATCATGAATCGAACCCTCATGATAACGAACGGCCAGATCGATCAGCTTGTCCGCCATCTCCTGCGGGTCGCCGTCCTCCAGCTCCTGGATAACGCGCTTCATCCAGAGTTCTTTGTTCACGGCGTGGCCGGGTGCGTCATAGATGCCGTCGGTCATCATAACAAGCACATCGCCGGGCTCCAGCTGGCGGGTAATCAGGTCGATGTCAATGTCCTGAATGATACCGACCGGCAGGTTGTTGGCATGAACGGGGATCACCTCGTCGCCCCGTTTAATAAAGCTTGGCGTAGAGCCGATCTTTACGAAAGTCGTCTTGGCGCTGTATTGGTCGATGAGGGCGACGTCTACCGTCGCGTACATCTCGTCTGTGGAGCGCAGCAGCAGCACCGAGTTGACCGATTTGACGGCAAGCTTCTCGTCCATGCCGGAATCCAGAAGCTGCTGCAGGATGTTCAGAGCGGTGCTGCTTTCCGCGCGAGCCCGCTCTCCGTTGCCCATGCCGTCCGAAATCGCGACGGCAAACTTCCCGTTGTTCAGCTCTGCCAGGCTGAAGCTGTCACCCGAGAGCAAATCGCCTCCTTTGGCGGCGCTGGCAATGCCGGTCTCCACCTCGTATTCCTTGGCAGAGCCGAACACCACCGTATAATAGCCGGTTCCCTTGGCTGAATACTGTTCGCTCTTCACGGCGATATGCTCGCCGAGAATGTCCGTAAGCAGCGGCGCGATAATCTTTCTGCATTCATCAAATCCTTTCGTATACTGATGGATAATCTCAATTTCCACATTCCCCGGTTCCAAATTGATGACATCAATACTGTGAATGGACAGCCCCAGTTCCTCCAGCGTCTGCCGGATTTGCTCCTCCTGAAGAAACAGCTCCTGCCCTTCCCTGCGGATTTCTTTCGCCAGATCCTCCATGACCTGGGATACCCCGTACAGCTGATCGGCTACGATCTGCCGACTCTCCTGAATTTGCTTTTTCCAATGAAGGTCATGCTGATATAAATCGTACTGCTGCTTCATCTCTCCCAGCACCTGTTCAGGCTTCTGGCAGGCATTCCTCCAAGCTACAGGGATCTTCCGGTTCTTCATCCCCGGATCCCGCTCAATGTCCGTCATCGCCTCCGTCATAAACGAATAAGTCCGTTGAAATTTACTGCCCCAGCATTGGGTGGACCGATGGCAGCCGTCGCAGGTTTTCGCCGCCACCGCATTCATGAAATGGCTTACCTCTGCAGCGCGGTCCGGATCGGCCGCCGCTTCTTGAGTCAAGGGAACAAAGCTTTTGGATAACTCCCTGAATACTTCGGAGAACTGCTGTACCCGTCCGGCCGTAAGATCCCGGATCCGTTTGGCGTAATCGTTCTGCGAATTCATGTGCTCTTGAGTGCCCGGCACGTATTTGGCAATCGTCTGGATCACGCTTTTCGGCGTCATCAGAAACAGGGCCACCGCTACTACCGATTCCCAGGTAGAACTCATCACATCCGTCTGATTTCCAATATACACCGAGAGTATGGAGGAACCGAGCAGCATGCCCAGCCCCACCGCCATCCGTCTCCCCTCCTTGAGCAGACCGGCCAGCATCCCCGCAAAAGCGAGCAGGCTCATTTGATAAATGGCGTCCACCCGGGCCAGGCTTAGAATGAGACCTGTAATGACCCCCACCGAAGCCCCCATGGGCGAGCCGCCGACCAGCGCAAACAGGAGAATCAGATAGCGGGACATAATATGCTCTGTGGAAAGCCCCCCCAGCTTCCATCCCACCATTCCCGTCATCACCGATGCCAAAAGGATGATCAGGCAGATAATTTCCTCATTTTTGAGATTGTAATTTTTACGGGATAGCGTGAATACGGGAATCGCCTGAATAAAGATCAGTGTGAGCACCAGACTCAAAACCGCCTCCACCACGGCCATCGCCATCGAATACCAAGTTAACCCCCCCGTCACTATGAGATAAAAGGTGTTTACCAGCAGTGTCGAGGTGAGGACCAGGACCGGCGCGAATGAAATTTCCGCTCTTTCGAACCTCTCTAACCCCTTCAGTAAGAAGAAAAAAACCGCCATCTCCGCCGCAATAATCCCTATGTGCATCTGTTCGGCAAACAAACTTCCGGCAAGAAGCATCCCTGCGGAATAGAACAACAAATCTCTTCTCAGAAAGTAGATGACGGCAAAATAGGCAACCGCAAAGGGGGCCAGCTGCTCTAGGATCATAGCCCTGCCTAGCAGAAATGCCATAGCCAGAAGAATGATAGACCACTTTTTGGCTGCCACTGCCTGAAACAAACGGTTTCCCATGAAAACTCCCTGCCCGCTTTGCATCAGCTTGTCCGATACCTTTGCCCATTTTTCCTCTGCTCCTGCCATAAATGTTTTTGCCATCATCAAGCACCACCTTATCGAATTTGGTCTCTCTATTATAGGTAGGCTCTATCATAAAGTTTGTCAGAATCAGGTAGTAGACTCAAAGTTTTTTCCGACAAAAAAGGCTTGCCTGCAGAAATCCAGCCTCATATCCCGCCCTGTGCGGAAAGTCTTCCAGGCAGAACCTGACCAACTTAGGCTCTATGTCCCTGCCCTTTGTCGCCGGCCGGCTCCATTCGAGGCTGAAAACATCCCTCATTTGACAACATACGCTGTCGACTCGATGAAATGGCGAAATCGTATTATGGAAGGTTCATGCGAAACCAGCGTAACCTCTATTAATTTGGACAAAAAAAAGCCCGGATTTCTCCGGACCTGCGTTAATTTATTGATCGATCCTATCAGATGAGGCGGAAATGGGAAGCGTCTGCGGGGTCCGGGCGGACGTGCCCGCGATCCACACCACTGCCGCAGCGGCAGCGAGAACTACCGTTGTCATAAAGCTTCCTTCCGCACCGAACGTCCCGCCTGCCAACAATCCCTCCTGAACATCCAAGATCATCATCGACTGCCCGGTTGTACCGGAAACAGCGAACCCGTAAATATTCCCCTGGAACAGGTTCCATGTGAAATGAAGGCCGATCGGAACCCAAAGCCCGCCGGTGAACTCCCTGCATAGAGCAAACAGGATGCCGACCAGAAACAGATTGATGACCGGAAAAGGCTGTTCAAACATCCCTGGATTCAGGCTGTGCAATATCGTGAAGACGAGAGCCGACCCTATGGCCGCCGCCCGTGCTGAAAACTGCTGCTTCAACAGTCCGTATACATAACCGCGGGAGAACAGCTCCTCACTTACTGCTACAAACAGGAACAACAGCATGCATCCCAGAAAATGATTCAAAAAGGAGGTGATTGGTACGGATTCCGTCACGGCAATGCCGCGATAAACCCAAATAAGCAGAAAGCTGCATGTAATCAGGATGATTCCGGCCGAGGACCCCACGATAAAGTTGGATGCGAGCTTCTTCTCTTTCCAGCCGAGCGGCCAGCCTTTCTTTCGTTCGAACGCGGTATACATCAGGATTACCGCCGTAATAAATGCAACGGCCTGAACAATGCCGAACACGATGTTCGTTGCATTCAATTCGTCAGCTTCCTCCATTATGCCGTTCAGGTCTCCCCCGTTTAAGGCCATGAGCACCACACCCGCCGGGATCATCAGAACAGCTGCAATGAAAAAAGCAACCGCAATACACATAGCTGCTTTCCCCAGGGAAATCCCCCATTTAGTCCATATCATGATTGCCTCCTTAAACGAAAAACCGCAGCGCTGGGCTGCGGTTTTCATGTGTGAGCGTATAACGCTGAAGGGTTATACCCGCTTGGCACCGCGTCCGCCGCGTTTGCCTTCGGTATTCTTCTTGAGTGAAGAAATGCGCTCTTCGCTATCTTTTAAAAAGCGGGACACTTTATCCTCGAAGCTAGGTTTACCAAAGCTGGGCTTGCTTGCAAATCGGCCTCCGCGGTCGCCTCCGCCTCTTCCGTCACGGTTAAAACCGCCGCCGGCAGGTCTGTCGGACCGAGGGGCTCCGCCAGCCGGTCTGTCAGGACGGAATGGTCTTTGCTGCTGCTGTTCCACAGGCTTATCAACCGCTTGCTTGATCGATAAACCAATCTTACCGTCCTTGTCTACGTTGATCACCTTAACTGTGACCACATCTTCCATCTTCAAGTGGTCTTTAACATCTTTTACATAGTTATCCGCGATCTCCGAGATGTGTACCAGACCGGTCACTCCTCCGGGCAGTTCAACGAACGCTCCGAAATGAGTAATTCCGGTAACTTTGCCCTCTAACTTGGTGCCTACTTCAATTGACATAGAATAAAATGTTCCTCCCTTAAGAATTTGCAAACCTGAGTAGAAGCTGTTTCTCCGGCCATGGAACACAAAAAAGCCGACTATGTTGATTATACCGCACGTGAAAAGGGAGGTCAACCGAACACCCCCGAAAGGGGCCCTTGCCTACTCTTTCGGCCGGGTAACCTGAATCGAAGTCTCTCCCGGCAGCGACATACCCAGATCTTTACGCGCTATTTGCCCGATATATTCCGGATCGTTCAACCGGTTCAACTGCAGCTTCAATTGTTCACTCTGCAATTCAATATCCTTCTGCTTCTTCTGTAACGCCTTCAGCTGTGAATGCGTATCGTTCATCTTGGAGCCTTGTCCGACCAGAGTAGATCCTGCCCATGCGATAAAGCAGATCATTACGAACAAGTATAAACGAAGACGCTTGCGCAGGCCTTTCTGTTCACTAGTCTTCTTTGTTTGTCCAGCCATGAAGGGAAATTAAGCCTCCTAGAACGGGCGCTTCCACTTTCCTTGTAACCATATTCTGAACTTATGAAACCAGGAAGGAAGTACCCAATATTTATGTAAAGGTTGAAGTATACGCCAGATCAGTCTAAATACAGGCCCTATCAATTGTAGCACAATCTTATAAACGAATATAGTGATTGCTGCGAGAAACCCTAGTAGTATGACAATCAGCTTGTACAATGCGCGCAGCGGCATCAGGATCAGGATCCGGAAACACTTTGCGCCGAACCGCAGCAGGGCTCGTACAACCTGAATCAACCATAACACAATTCGGACCGTTATAGAACCGATCAGCCAAAAATAGAACAATACTCCCAAAACCAGACCCAAAAAGACAAAAAGTCTGATTTCACCCTGATTGCTCGCATAGAGAACCCGGAAGACAAAGATACAGGAGAACACCCAATACACCAGATCCATGAGGGAGAGGACCCATCGGGGCAAACGAAGCTCGCGGCAGACGACCCTGTAAGCGTCATAGACCACGCCGAGCAGCACCCCGCTCAGGGCCATCATGGCAAAGGTATAAAATTGAGTATGGAGGCTCACTTAAACAGCTTCCCGAGGAATCCCTTGGATTTATCCTGGGAGTTTGCATCGATATAGCCCAGAGAGTGGACATACCCCTCAATGGCGACCAACCCTTGCTCCAGGCTTAAATTTTTGATGTGCAGATTTTGTCCTTTGATGGCCATAAAGCCGCACTCGGTTTCCAGAAGGAACTCCTCGCTGTCAAAGCTTTCTACGTTCAGTACGCCTGAAACTTCCAGCAGCTTCCGGTTCAGCATTTTGACTTCCTGGCGTTTGTTTTTGCCATGGTCCATCATGTTCATAGCATGTACCCCTCCTCTTCTAGTCATAGATTATGGGGCCGTGCCGATTTTTAGAACTATCTTCTTTGAGGCAGCTGGTAAGCGATGAACGAAAGGGCGCCAAGGAAAAGCCAGAACTCCAAAATAGCGTACAGCTGTCCGGTTGACAGGTTATGCAGCAGCATATACTCCCCTCCGTGTCCCTGAACTTTCAGAAAGACCATGAACGCGTTGAGGAGGAAAAAGACCATCAGGCTGATGCACAGCTCCTTCTGCCGGTGTTCTTCCTGATCACATCTAAAATAAAGCAGGCCGATACTGAGCCCGCAAATGATAAATACGAGTAATTCCATCACATATCCCTCTTTCTGCCGGCCAAGGCCGGTCTGAAGTTATATGATGTATTACCCAAAAAGAAACAAGCTGATTGCCCCGGAGGACCATCAGCTTGTATTCATTCATTCGGAATCCGAATCTTTATGCGATTCTTCTTTCAGTAAAGTATACATATTGGCCGCTTCTTCCTTGCGGCTGTTCTCCGACAGCTGCTCCACACGGACGGTCACGCTTTTCTGGCCGAACCGGATCTTCAGTTCATCGCCGGGTTTGACGGTGCTGCTTGCTTTCGCATCCCTGCCGTTGATCCAAACCCTGCCCTGATCGGAGACATCTTTCGCGACGGTGCGCCGCTTGATCAATCTGGATACTTTAAGAAATTTATCAAGACGCATTATTTTACGGCTTCTTTAAGTTTGTTGCCTGCTTTGAATGCCGGCACTACGGATTCAGGGATGCTGATTTCTTTGCCTGTTTGCGGGTTGCGGCCGGTACGTCCGGAGCGCTTGCGGGTTTCGAACGTGCCGAAACCGATCAGTTGTACTTTGTCGCCTTCTGCTAGAGCATCTGTAATTTCGCCAAGGAAACCGTTAAGAACTGCTTCAACGTCCTTTTTAGTCAGGCCGCTTTTGGTAGAAATGTTGTTGATCAAGTCTGTCTTATTCATGTGAAAATCTCCTCCTAAGTGCATCCATCGAAATTGGTTTGATGACGCTTTACGCCTACTTATTCTTGGTCCTTGGGGAAAATCCTGCTAAATGATGCGATTTCGTGAAAAATATTATGTGCGGGATTTGGCTTCATTCCACCAACGGTCCATCTCTAGTAAATCAGTTTGGTCAAAAGATTTGTTTGCTATACGCAGCTGCTCCTCGATATAGGCAAATCTTTGGTAAAATTTCCGGTTCGTCGCGGTTAGGGCTTCTTCGGGATCGATATCGAGGTATCTCGCGACATTGACGACAGCAAACAGCAAATCTCCCAACTCTTCCAATGTATGCTGGGTATCGTTGCTGCCAGAGGCTTCCTGCAGTTCCTGTAGTTCCTCTTTGATTTTGTCGTATATATCATTGATGTTGTCCCAGTCAAAGCCAACCTTGGCTGCTTTTTTCTGCACTTTGTAGGCCTTCATCAGTGCGGGCAGATCACGGGGAACGCCGGACAAGACGGACTGCTGCTCCGCTTTGATTCCCTTGCGCCGCTTCTCCTCGGCTTTCATCGCTTCCCAGTTTTGAAGAGCCTCTTCGCTGTTGCCGGCCTCTGTTGTACCGAATACATGCGGGTGGCGGAACAACAGCTTCTCGTTTAGGGTCTGAATGACGTCGTAAACGGTAAACGTTCCGGTCTCTTCTTCCATTTGCGAATGGAGCATCACCTGAAGCATCACGTCGCCAAGCTCCTCGCACATCGCCGCAGGGTCATCGTCGTCAATCGTCTCCAGCACTTCGTACATTTCCTCAATCAGATTCTTGCGGATACTTTGGTGCGTCTGCTCGCGGTCCCAAGGGCAGCCTTCCGGACTGCGCAGGATCTGTACGATTTCATGAAGGCGTTCGAAAGAACGGTTCCGCAGATCGGCGCGGTCGCTGCGGGGTACCCAGATTAGAGAAAGATTGCCGTAGCCTTCGATCCGGTCCAGCTCGTGCAGCGGTATGGTTTGGATGATTTCCTCTTCCGCGACCCCCAGGGCATGTCCTACTACTACCTCGTAGTCGTCCGGGTATACCTCCATCAAGCTCAACTTCACATCGGATGCGGTGTATGTATCATAAACCTGAGCGATCAGTGTGTGCATGGACGAGCGCAGCTGGCCCGCCGATAGGGTACCGGCGTCGAGAAGCTGGAACCCGTCAATCGGGTCGAAGCCGAAACGGTTGAACGCCTCGTCCAGGAAGCTTTCACCGCCCAGCACTGTCAGTTCTACGCCCCGTTCAGCGGATTGTGCGCGAAGCAGCTGAACCGTGGATTCGGCTACCATCGGGTGACCCGGGACAGCATAGATGATGTCCGTCTTGAGCGATGCCGCCGTGTGAAGCAGTTCCGCCGCGATGGCCTCGTATACTTCCGGAAACGAGTCCTTCGCTTCGTATACATGATCGAACGATTGATACGTGATCGCGTTCTCTTTCAGAAGCTGTACCATCGGGTGGCGTTCGGTTCGCAGGTACAGGCGTTCCGCCTGCTGGAGCCGTCTCCAGATGCCCAGCGTCAATTGATCCGGGTCGCCGGTTCCCAGGCCGACCACGGTAATTCGGGCGGATGTAGTCATCGTCATGCGCCTCCTAGGTTTGGGATGGCGGAAGGAAACGTAACTTCCGCAGAATGAGCAGCAGCTTGCGCGATTTCGGTACGCGCGCCAGCTCTGCCTCGGTGACGGCGCGGGTGCGCAGGGCGACCGCGCCGTAGACGGCGGCGCCGAGCGCGATGCCCAGCAGCGCGAGCGCCGTCATGTTCAGCCGCGCCGGCAGCTCAGGCGCGGCGGCGGACACGGCCGCGTTCCACGCCAGCTGGAACGCGAGCAGTACGGCCGCCATGGCCAGCGCAGCGGCGGCCGGGCGGATCAGGGCGCGCAGCTGAGTGCGCGCGCCCGTATGCTTGGCCAAGGCGCGCAGATTCAGCGCGGCGGCCAAGGCAAAGGCGAGCACAGCGGCCGCGGCGGCGCCGTCGATCCCGAAGAACGGGATCAGGGCGAGGTTCAGGCCGATCTTGGCCGCTGCCGCCGCAAACAGATGCACCGCGGGCGCCTTCACCGCTCCGGCTCCCTGCAGGAGCGCGCCGGAGATGATGTTCAGCGAGCTGAACACCGCGGTGAGAGCCAGGAGCGCCATCGTCGCAGAGCCCTCGGCGTTCGTGTATAGCATGACGTTGATCGGCACCGCGAGGACGGCCAAGCCTGCGGCGGCCGGCAGCGTGAGCAGCCACGTCATGCGCATCGCTCCGTCAGCCTGGGTACGGACGGCTGACTTGTCCCCCCGAAGCTTCGCTTTCGCTATGGCGGGCACAAGCGCCACAGATAAGGAGCTGGCCAGCATCGCGACCAGCTGGGTTAACGGCAGCCCGCGATTATATTCGCCGAACCTGTCCATGACGCCCGTCTCGCTCAGCCCCTGCAGGGCGAGCAGCCGCGGCATCGTAAAGGAATCCGCAATACTCAGGATGGGCAGGGCAATTGACCCCAGACAGATGGGAATCGAATAGGCCAATATCGTTCGGGCCAGCTGCTTGCGGCCGATCCGCCTCTCCTCCGGCATCACACTTAAGTCTTTTCCGCCTATGACGCTTCTTATCGATCGATGGTGCCGGGCCCAATAATACAACATAACTCCTAACCCTGCTAAGGCACCAGTAACCGAACCGAACGTCGCGCCGGCGGCAATCACTTCATCCTGACGATGCTGCCCAAGAAACCACAGCAGCAAGCCCAGCATGGTCGCCACACGGATCAGCTGCTCTATCACCTGGGATACGCCGGTGGGCATCATATCTCCAAGTCCCTGAAAATATCCTCGGATGACAGACATCATCGGAACGATAAGAAGGGCAAAAGATACGCTCTGGATCGCCAGTTCCGTCTTCCGGTTACCCATCCAGCCTGCAATCAGCCCCGCTCCGAAGTAAAGCAGGAGAAATCCTGCTAACCCGGAAGCCGAGAGAATGAACAAGGAAACTTTAACGACATCCTGCGCCCCGCTCCGGTCCCCCAAAGCATGGCGCTCAGAAACCATCTTGGAGACTGCGATCGGGACACCGGCGGAGGATATGAAAAGAAGCAATACATAGAACGGATAGACCGTGTTGTATATGCCGTAGGCAGCATCTCCCGCCAGGTTCTGCAACGGGATCTTCTGCAGCGTACCGATCAGTTTGGAAGCCATCGCTGCGAGGCCCAGCACCGCGGCTCCTTTCATCAGGCTGCCTCTCGCGGCAGCGGGCACTCGTGCTGTTTTCATCCTAACGCCCCTTCTGTTATGAACACACCCCTTCATTATACCTGTTTATGCCGCTATTGAAAAAGGCTCCGCGCCGGTGGATAGAAAGCCGGTGGAAGCCGTGTGGTGTTTATTTATTATTGTTCCATTTGTTTGGCAAGGAACCCTGCAGCCGTTTCAGCCATTTTGGTTTCCATTTGGCCCATGTTTGCATTCTCGTCTTTACTTAACAGAATTACGGTGCCGATCGGGTCTCCGCCGGCGACGATCGGAGCGATTACGAACGATCCGTACGCTTCCGCAGCCCCTTTAACCACTTCGTATTCACCGCTGTTGGTTTCAAGAATGCTTCTGCGGCCTTCCATGCAGCTTTCCACGATGGAACCGACTTGCTTGTCCAGGAAATCCTTCTTGGATCCTCCTGCCACGGCAATCATGGTATCCCGGTCCGATATCAGTGTAATATGCCCTGTGCTTTCCGATAGCGATTCGGCATATTCCTTAGCGAAGTCACCCAACTCGCCGATCGGCGAATATTTCTTCAAAATGACTTCCCCGTCACGGTCAACGAAAATTTCAAGCGGGTCTCCTTCACGAATCCTCAACGTACGGCGAATTTCTTTAGGGATAACGACCCGCCCGAGGTCGTCGATCCGGCGAACGATTCCAGTAGCTTTCATACTCTTGTTGCCTCACTTTCCTTGAAGGTTTGGATACGACTGGGATCAATGACAATGTTCTATTTCATAAGGAGGAGTAGGTGACAGATATTGAATATCTGCCCATAGTATTCAACTGCTCCCAATTGCTTATGCACACGACCGTAATTTTCCACTTATGTACGGCCATTGTAGGTGCGGCCTCCGCGTTTACATTATGTCCATAATCATCTAAATTACCCTGCAATATTCCCTTGTCCCAAGTCCGAAAGTATATCATACACCGTTTTGCACCCCGAGGCAAAAAAAGGAACCCCCACAGTGCGGAGGTTCCTTGGTAAAGAGCTTATTTCGTTGTCGTTCCCGAATTCGTAGAACCGGAATCGGTTTTGCCGCCGTTGGTAGAGCCTTGGTTCGCTCCGCCCTCAGTGCCGGTTTTTGGCGCATCCGTTTTCGGCGCTTCTGTCTTAGGCAAGTTCGTCTTTGTGATCAGTCCAGGCAGTTCCTTTTCAAGGAACGTGGACATTTGCTGCCCTGCAAGGCTTTCACGAAGTTGATCCTTCACAGAATCATACGTTCCTTCAGTACGCTTTTCCACCTTCATGACATGGTAGCCGTAAGAAGTCTCCACCGGATCGCTGACTTTGTTCAAAGGCAGCTCGATGGCAGCTTTCTTGAACTGCTCTACCCATTGGGATACAGGTGCATCCGCATAAAGGCCGCCATTCTCCTTCGATCCCGGATCGTCAGAAAACTCTTTGGCCAAGGCTGCAAAGTCGCCGCCTGCATTCAATTTCGCTTGAATGTCTTTGGCTTTTTTCAGTGCTTCTTCCTTTGTCAGCTTCTTGCCGGTTTCTGCATTTTCAAAAGCAACAAGGATATGTCTTACGGAAGCTTTATCGTAATAATGCTTGTCCGTCTTGGTATTCGTTTCGAATTCTTTCTTCATGTCTGCTTCTTTCACCTGGGTACCCATGTAGGACCGGGCCGTTTCATCCAGCTGAAGGAAATCCTGTATATCGTCTTTCGTTAACTTCTTTGCTTTGAGCTGCTCTTCCAGTGTCGGCTTTTGAGACTCATAGTACTTCGTGATTTCAGCCATTTGCTCTTTTGCCTTTGTCTCGGACTTCTCCTTCAAGGACTTGTCCGCTCTGTCATTCAAAATACGGTAAGCAATCAGCTGCTTCAGCATACTTTCCTGAACGGAAGCTTCTGCCATCATTTGCTCATAGGATGGATTGAACAAGGTAACAACGCTTTTAAATTTGTCAAAGTCTTGGGCCGTAATTTCGCCGTCTTTATAAGTGGCAACCACTTGGGCGTTTTCTTTCGTTTTGCCGCATCCTGCAACCAGTGCCGCAATAAGCACCAGAATCAGAATGCCGAACGCTTTATTTCGCAACATTTTGTAAGACTCCCTTCGATTTTAGAACCGCTTCGTATTCCTGCAGGAACGTTTCGAGGAGCACAAGCGCCTCATCCGGTTTCAACCCTTTGCTTTTCAGCCTGATTTCAATATGGGGACCGGAAACGAGTTTGACCCGGCCTTCAAATTTCGTGCCGATGTCGAACAGCTTCTGCCCGTCGATCTTGTCATTCATGCTTTCGCTGATCCGAAGAGTAATGTCGTCGCCTTTCTGTGACATGGTCTCAATAGCGTACCGATTGCCGTACACCTTCAACCGCGCGACCGTCAGGAGCCTCTTCACGGCATCCGGCAAATCCCCGAACCGGTCAACCATCTCTTCATGCAGGTCCGAAGACTCTTCCAAACTGCGGATATTAGCGACCTTTTTGTAAATCTCAATCTTCTGAATACTATCATAAATGTAGTCGGAAGGTAAATAGGCGTCGATGTCCATGTCGATCTGAGTAGCCCATTCCTTCTTCTCGACGGCAGGGCCGCCCTCCATCTTCGCTTTGCGTTCAGCGATTTCATCGGCCAGCATCTGCGAATACATATCGAATCCTACGGACGCGATAAAACCGTGCTGTTCGGCTCCAAGCAAATTCCCCGCTCCTCGGATGGATAGATCCCTCATCGCAATCTTAAAGCCGGACCCGAGCTCCGTGAACTCTTTGATCGCCTGCAGACGCTTTTCCGCCACTTCCGTCAGAACCTTGTCCCTTTGATAAGTGAAGTACGCATAGGCTACCCGGTTGGAACGGCCTACCCGTCCGCGCAGCTGGTAAAGCTGGGACAACCCCATTTTGTCGGCATCATGGACGATAAGCGTATTTACGTTAGGGATATCTACACCCGTTTCAATAATGGACGTACTGACAAGGACGTCATACTCCCCGTCGAGGAAGTCCAGGATGGTGCGTTCGAGCTCCTGTTCCGACATTTGCCCATGGCCTACGCCAACCTTGGCATCCGGAACGAGCGCAGAAATCTGCTCCGCCATTTGTTGAATTCCTTGAACTTTGTTGTACAAGTAGTAAACCTGCCCGTTTCGCGCCAGCTCCCGCTCTATGGCTTCTCTTACAAGCGCAGTGCTCATCTCCACAACATAAGTTTGAACCGGAAACCGGTTCTCCGGCGGTGTTTCGATGACAGAAAGGTCCCTTACACCCAACATGGACATGTGCAGCGTGCGCGGGATTGGCGTGGCGGTCAAAGTCAGCACGTCTACATTCGTTTTGAGCCGTTTCATTTTTTCCTTATGCGTTACACCGAAGCGCTGTTCCTCGTCGATAATCAGCAGCCCTAAATCTTTAAACTGCACATCCGCGGAGAGCAGCCTGTGTGTTCCAATCAATACGTCGACCGTTCCCGCCTTGACGCCTTTAATGGTTTCGTTCTGTTCTTTCTTGGACCGGAACCGGGAGATGACCTGGACATTAAAGGGATACCCCGAGAACCGCTCTTTGAACGTTTCGTAATGCTGCTGGGCCAAAATGGTCGTCGGCACAAGAACAGCTACCTGCTTACCGTCAATCGCCGCCTTGAAAGCCGCGCGGATGGCCACTTCCGTCTTGCCGTATCCTACATCACCGCACAGAAGGCGATCCATCGGGCGTGACTTCTCCATGTCGTCCTTAATCTCGCTGATGGCGCGAAGCTGATCCCTTGTTTCGTCATAAGGGAACATCTCCTCGAATTCATTCTGATAAGGCGTGTCCTTGTTAAAAGCATAACCGGGAGCTGCCTGGCGATCCGCGTACAGCTTGATCAAGTCGTCTGCAATATCTTTGACGGAGGCTCGGACTTTGCTCTTTACCCGATTCCATTCGCTGCCGCCCAATTTGAACACTTTCGGCTCTTTGTCCTCGGAACCTACATATTTCTGTACCAGATCGATCTGTTCGATCGGTACGGAAAGCTTGTCGCCCCCGGCATACAAAATATGAATATAGTCTTTATGGATTCCATTGATCTCCAAGGTCCCGATGCCGACATACTTGCCGATCCCATGGTTCACGTGAACAACATAATCGCCGACTTTCAGCTCGGTGTAACTCTTGATTCTCTCGGCATTCTCTATCTTTTTGTCTACTTTCCTGGCCTTGCGCTGTTTCTGGGAGAACATCTCGCCCTCTGTCAGCACAATGAGATGAATAGACGGAATTTCAAACCCGGACTGCAAGTTGCCATTCAAAATTTCAGGCTCATCGATATGATAATCCGCCAGCACCCGTTTGACCCGTTCTACCCGTTCTTCTCCATTGGCCAGCACGATGACCCGGGCCCCGCCTTTTTTCCAACGGTCCATTTCCGTTTTCAGCAAATTCATTTGCCCGTGGAAATCCTGCATTGCACGAGCCATGAAATTCACTATGTTTTGAGGCTGAGTATGAGGAACCTGCCTCAAAAACAAGGAAAGAAAAAGTGTAGAATGTGAACGGTGATAGAGTACGGCATCCGCATTTTTGGCGATAACGAAGCCCGGCAGCGACTGTCCGTCCTGCAGGAGATGGGTAAACCACTCTGCCTCATCCTTTTCCAGCTGCTTTGCCGTTTCCAGCAAACGCGAAGGCTCATCCATCAACACCAGAGCATCTGACGGCATATAGTCGATAAGCGTCTTACGCTCCGGGTAAAGCAATGAGGCGTACTTATAGATGCCGGGGAAGAAGATACCTTCACGCAGCATTTCCATATCCTGCTTAATACCTTCATTCAGCTTCTGCCTTGCCTGGCGGTCCGTCATTTTCTCCAGCTGCTTCTCTAGCAGCTCGCCGGCATGCTGAGCGGCATTTTTGAACCGCTTCAGATCTGCGATCAGCTCCTGGCTCGGCAGGATTTCCAAGTTCGTTAATTTATCGGTCGACCGTTGATCAGCAACGTCAAACGAGCGGATAGAATCGATTTCCTCATCAAACAATTCAATACGGAATGCTGTTTCCGCCGTAAGCGGGAACACATCGACAATCCCCCCGCGGACACTCATCTCGCCTTTCACTTCGACCCGCTCCGCACGTACGTACCCGATTTCCGTAAGCCTGCGAATCAACTCCTCCAGCTGGATTGTTCCTCCTACTTGGAGCCGGATAGTTGAGTCAGCGAAAACTTCAGGAGAAGGAAGAAAGCGCCGCGCCCCCGCATACGGCACAACAACCACGCCTTTAAAGCCCTGCGACAGCGCTGACAGGGTATCAATCCGCTGTGCCAGCGTTTCGGGGCTTGAGATCGCCGCTTCCGTTGCCATCAATTCGTTGGCCGGATAAAGCAGCACTTGATCCTCTTCAAGGCATTCGTATAAATCCTCTGTGATCTTCTGAGCCGAAAACATATTATGCGTTATAATAAAAATAGGCCGGTCCAACTCTTGCAGCAGCGATGCGATCATGATTTGCCGGGATGAACCGACCAGGCCCGAGATCAGCTGTTCTTTCATCCCTTTGCGGACACCGGTTACAATCGACTGAAAATCGGCGTCTTCCCTGAAGGCTTGAATCAATGTTTTCAACTGGTAATGGCACCCCGTTCATGTTACTCAAGTAGGTTTGAGAGTCGGTATTTCTTTTATACCAAAAAGAAGCCTTAGGCGCAAAGCCAAGGCTGTCTTGCAGGTGTAATCATCACTGCAGAGGATTGCTGACCAGAGATAACTCCGGGTTGTGTTCAAGCGCTTCTTTGCAGTAGTCGCAGGTAACGTTCACTTGAACGTCTCCTTCCGAAGTATACGCTATTATATCGCTGCGTTCCTCCGGGGTCAAGAAATGGAAACCCAGACGGAACTCGCTCACTTCGGACCCCTGGATCGTGCCCAATGGGGTTTGGCAGTGGCGGCAAACATATTTCACAGCCATATCTATGCCTCCTGACTCTACTATATACCCTTAGTATGCACCGTTTAACACGGTTTTAGCCCAAATCCAAGGAAATTAGCTGAAGTCCTGAAACAAGGTTTATTTGCGGCAGGAGGATTACTTGTTGTATTTCGCCATGGTCTTTTCAAAAGGTTCCATCAGAAAATCTTCCGCGGCAAGTACAGTTTGCTGCAAGGACTGCTGCAGCCCCTCGGCTTCCGATTTCCCGAAATTGGACAATACATAATCGGCAATATTTTTGCCTGGAGCAGGCCGGGAAATACCGATTCGGATTCGGTTGAACACTTGAGTGCCTGTATGTTGTATAATAGACTTAATCCCGTTGTGACCGCCTGGACTTCCCTGATAACGCAGCCGGATTTTACCTAATTCCGTATCCAAATCATCATATATCACCAGAAGGTCCAGCAAGTCGGCTTTATGGAAATCCATAAAGGCACGAAGGGATTCCCCGGATAAATTCATATAAGTCATGGGTTTGATGAGGACAACTTTGGAACCGCTTACGTTAGCTTCCCCCACTAATCCTTTGAACTTGCTCTGCCAAGTCTTCACATTCCATCGTTCGGCAAGTAAGTCCAGTGCCATGAAACCGACATTGTGACGGGTATCTTCATATTGGGTTCCCGGATTCCCGAGACCGACAATCCACTTCATTGTTTTCTCTCCTGTTTCGTTCAATTTTCATATTTGCCAAGTTGCTGTACATAAGTTATATAGTTGCCATTTTTCATCCATCTGCGGAGGTGAAGTTATGTACTTTAACGGCCAAGTGCTTACTGCGGACCAGCATTTCGATGACCACCGCACGCATGAGGTTCCCGTACAAGTGTACTACGAAGAGCGGCATCATGACATCGGATATATTGAATCGATCTGTCCGGCATTCGTACGAATCAATAATATATTTTACAACCGCACCCTGTTTACCTTTATTTCGAGGCCCGGCTATTAATTATATCCTACATAAGCAACGAAACCAAAATAAGGGGCTGTTTCCCGAAGGAAACAACCCCTGGTTGGTTATAATTACGACTTTTCAACATCACCTTCGTTTGCTTCTGCGATTCCCTCTGCAGCAGCTTCCGATGGCTCAGGTTGTTCTTCCGGCTCGGTTTCCACTTTCGGTGCCAGTACGCTGGCCAGGATCTCTTCCGGTGCGGTCAACAGATCCACCCCTTCCGGAAGTTTCAGCGCGTCCACATGCAGGCTTTCCCCTACCTGCAGCCCGCTGACATCAAGCTCAAGGGATTCAGGAAGCTTGGAAGGCATACACTTCACCTCAACATCGTAACGAACGACCTGAAGAATTCCGCCTTCTTTCACGCCTTGAGGTTCACCCGTCAATTCAACCCGGACGGTTGCCTTCACTTCATCATTCATGTTGATCTGGTGAAAGTCCACATGGATAACGCGGCCTTTCAACGGCTCTTTTTGGGTTTCCGTCATCATGACCGAATGTTTACCGTACTCCGGTATATCCAATGTCAGGATGCCGTTTGGATTTTCGCGAAGCAATGTATTTAGATCCTTCTCATTGATCGCAATGCTTGCCTGTACTTTCTCACCGTAAATAACGCCGGGAATCAACCCCTGCTGTCTCAGGCTTCTAAGTTCGGACTGTTTCGATGTATTTCGAAGATCTGCTTTAAGCGTAGTTGCCATGATTCATGCCTCCTTATGGTGATAAGCTATCCTTTCATTTACCACATCATACAAGAGGCTAAACATGCAAATTATTCCTTGTTTTCTTTCTTGGCTTTAAACCTTGCTTTCAATTTGGCGGCATAACCCGTTTTATTTACCTGGCGCTCCCGGGCGATGGCAAGGTCATCTGCGGCTACATCGTGCGTAATCGTCGAACCTGCTACTACATAGGCGCCTTTTCCGATTTTCACAGGGGCAATCAAGTTGGAATTGCTTCCTACGAAGGCATCGTCTTCAATCTCGGTCAACGCCTTGTTAAATCCGTCATAGTTCACTGTGATGGCACCGCAGCCGATATTTACGTTCCGGCCGACTTTCGCATCGCCCACATAGCTCAAATGCGACACTTTGCTGTAGTCGCCAAGCGTGGCGTTCTTCAACTCTACGAAATCGCCGATTTTCACTTGTTCTCCCGTTACGGAGCCCGGTCTTAAATTTGCGTAAGGACCGATTGTTGTTTCTTTGCCGATAACCGCTTCAGCCAACACGGAGTATTTAACAGCCACGCCGTCAGCCAGTTTGGAATCCGTAATATCAGCATTAGGCCCGATCAGACAATCAGATCCGATCGTAGTATTACCGCGCAATACCGACCCTGGATAAATCACCGTATCGGAACCGATCACGACTCCGGATTCAATGTAAGTATTGGCTGGATCAATCAGCGTAACGCCGTTTACCATGTGAGCACGGAGAATTCGCTCCCGCATCATCCGTTCCGCTTCAGACAGTGCAAGACGGTCGTTTACTCCGATCGCTTCCGCTTCGTCTTCCGTGCAGAACGCTTCAATTCCTTCGCCTTCACCCTTTAGAATGCCGATAACATCGGTCAAATAGTACTCATTCTGGGCGTTGGAGTTCGTAACTTTGGACAATGCTTCGAACAGTTTCCGGTTGTCAAAGCAGTACGTTCCCGTGTTAATCTCTTTCACACGGTCTTCCTCCGGCGAGCAGTCCTTCTGCTCGACGATCTTGCTGACGGAGCCGTCTGCGGCCCGGATAATCCGGCCGTAGCCTTGCGGGCGGGCCATCTCCGCCGTCAGGATCGTTGCCGCTGCACCGCGTTCCTTGTGCAGCTCGATCATCCGCTCCAGCGTCGATTGCTGAACCAGCGGCGTGTCGCCGCATACGACGACGGTAATGCCTTCTTCGCCGCCGATCAACGGCTTCGCCTGAAGCACCGCGTGTCCCGTCCCCAGCTGCTGTTCCTGCAGCGCATACTCCGCGCGGTCTCCCAAATACGCCTGCACGGCTTCCGCACCGTGCCCGACGACAACTACCTTGCGGTCTGTATTCAATTGATCCAATACATCCGTTACATGGCCGACCATCGGTTTTCCGCAAACCGGATGAAGCACTTTATATAATTTCGATTTCATTCGTTTCCCTTGGCCCGCAGCCAAAATAACGCCAAATAAATTCATCGTGATAACCCTCCTGTTTCATGGAACTGTTCGGAATATACCCGGTTTCATCTATGTTAAAGCATAATAGGGCAAAAGGAAAGGGAGCCCGAAGGCCCCCCTACCTTAACCCAGCAGCTTATTAAGCTCCCTCTTCAATCACTTCTTCTTCAGTGGCAGCACGATCGTATTCCGCCAATACCGCCGCTTGAATCTTCTCGCGGGTGGTCGAGGAAATCGGATGAGCGATGTCACGGAATTCACCGTCCGGCGTTCTCTTGCTCGGCATTGCGACGAACATACCGTTGTTTCCGTCAATGACACGAATATCGTGAACAACGAATTCATTATCAATGGTAATGGAAGCGATCGCTTTCATTCTCCCCTCGGAATTGACACGGCGGAGTCTAACATCAGTAATTTGCACCTTGTGTTCACCACCTTTTCTTTACAGAAGACTTGGTGTATAATTCCACAAGTTTGGATAAATTCCTTCTTTATTTTGGTAATTTTTTTAAAATTTTTTGCCAATAATACTGCTGTTTCAGGATTCGACAGAAAGTGATACGATCAGCTCGATTTCAACCAAAACATCCTTAGGCAATCTGGCTACTTCAACAGTAGAACGGGCTGGTGTATGTTCCCCGAAATAAGAAGCATAAACCTCGTTCAACGCAGCGAACTGATTCATATCTTTTATAAATACGGTAGCTTTGATGACATCCTGAAAACCAGCCCCTGCTTCTTTCAGAACAGCCTGCAAATTGCGGAATACCTGGTGCGTCTGCTCCACAATGCCGCCATTGACAACCGTTCCGTCTAAGCCTAACGGAATCTGGCCCGAGGTAAACAGCAAATTCCCTGCGCGCACCGCCTGAGCGTATGGCCCGATGGCTGCCGGTGCCTCTGATGTTGCGACGATGTCCAGCTTCATCCTTCATCCACTCCCCATTCATCATCAAAAAAATTACCCGGTGAAACCGTAATCTGTTTCGTTTTCTCATCAACGCCGGTCAGCTTGGCAAGAGAAACGTATTCTTCGACCAAATGCTCTTCTTCATTAACTTCACCGGATTCTACGAACACGCCAACGCCCTTAACCGTTGCCCTGAATTCCTGCAGCAGGTTCATCATGCCATGGACCGTCCCGCCTGCCCGCATGAAGTCGTCGATTATGAGCACTTTGGATTCCTCCTTCAGAGCCCTTCGAGCCAGAGACATGGTCTGAATCCGCTTGCTCGAGCCTGAAACATAGTTAATGCTCACGGCCGAGCCCTCCGTCACCTTGTTATCCCTGCGCACAATCACGACCGGGAGATTCAGGTAACTTGCCGTAGCGTAAGCCAGCGGAATCCCCTTCGTTTCTACCGTCATAACAACATCAATATCCCGGCCTGCAAAATAAGTGGCGAACATCTTTCCGATCTCATTTACAATAAAAGGCTGGCCCAGAATATCCGTCATGTACAGATAACCCCCGGGCAGCACACGTTCCCGCTGCTCGAGCTGTTGGCAAATGTTGCGTATAATCTGAAGAGAAGCCTGCTTCGGTATACGCGGAATGAATTTGACACCGCCCGCTGCGCCGGCTAAGGTAACCAGATCTCCAAGGCCTTCATTCTCAAAAGCTTCCTTGATAATAGCCAAATCCTCGCTGATCGAAGACTTTGCGGAGCTGTACGCTTCGGCGAAGGTCGTCAATGGGATGAGGGTATGGGGGCGGAACAATAAATATTGAGTCATTTCTACTAATCGGGAACTACGTTTTAATTTCTTCACATTAGGCCCCCCTTTTCCACAAATTGTAGACCAAAATCCGAATATTATACAGAGAATATATCATTTACATCCGCCTTTTATCAAGAAAAAGCTTCATATTTATGTCAGCATTCTTACCACGTGTACATCTTTACAGAACCCGCGTAAGCCGTTATATATTCTGGATACCTTGGATTCCTTGGATACAAGACCAAATACCGTAGGTCCGCTGCCCGACATCATGACCCCGTCCGCTCCGAGCCGCCTCATGCAGTCTTTCAGCTGTCGGACCTCCGGATAGGCATCCACTGTAACATCCTCAAGCATATTCCCCATGCTCCGGCACAGCCTTTGGAAGTCACCCAGTTCGATCGCTTCCCGTACCTGGGCTGTTGAAGTCCGCCGCTCCTGCTTATTCGCATTAAACCGTCCATACACGTCTGCGGTGGACACGTTGATCGGCGGCTTGGCCAGAACGACCCAGCATTGCGGAGGATTTCCGATCCGCTCCAGCTTCTCCCCGCGGCCTCTGGCTATTGCCGTTCCGCCGGTCACGCAGAACGGCACATCCGACCCGAGTTCCGCTCCCAGCGTCTCCAGCTCTTCCGTAGAAATGTTCAGCTTCCACAGCCGGTTAAGCCCTCTTAGCGCCGCCGCCGCGTCGCTGCTCCCCCCTGCCAGTCCGGCGGCAACCGGTATCTTTTTGTCCAAATGAATATATACTCCTTGCTTCACGTCATAGCGGTCTTTGATAAGGCGCGCCGCCTGAAAAGCCAGGTTCTTCTCATCCAGCGGTATGTACCCTGCCTGGCTGGAAATGATAATCGTATCCCTTGGCAGCTCCGACATCTCTAACCGGTCGGCCAAGTCTACCATTGTCATGACCATTTCCACTTCGTGATACCCGTCTTCTCTTTTATATAGAACATCCAAGGATAAGTTAATTTTGGCCGGCGCTTTCTCGTACACCTTCACAAAGCCACCTACTTTCACTCGCTGATAAAGACAACTTAACATATTATAGCAAATGAAAAAAAGAAAAGCTAAAGCGGGTTTCCGCCTTAGCTTCACGATGTGATCTATGTTAGGACTGCTTGTTCTTTGCTGCCTGTTCGGCAAGCTGGATGGCGCGTTTTACCATATTGCCCGCATCTTTCGCTTTAATGCTGCCCCAGCCCTCACGCTCTACCGTTTCATAAAACCCGAGGTCTTTGGCCAGTTCATATTTCAATTGCTCGGACATGACGCCTCTTCTTCTACGGCTCATCGCGGATTCAGCCTCCTTTGGATATCGGACTGCTGTTAGTATGCGTGAATCGGGCGTTTATAATTCCAAAGGCACTTCTATAATAAGATCAGGCTCGTCGTGGATAAACGTAACTTGCAGCGTTCCTCTAATGTCCCTGTTCATACCTGGGTGGCCTGTTTGCAGAAATTTGCTAAGCTCTTCGAGGGCTTCACGGCTCTCATCCATAAGGATTAGACGGGTTTGCAGAATCGACGGATAAAGATGCACCGCGTCAGTAGGTTCAATTTCAAATTGCAGGCAGATGGAGTTATTGGAGAACATCCGGAAATCGGTGCTCCATCCTCCGCTGGATACGATCACGGACTTAGCGTCATCTATGGCGTCGTGACGGTCATATTTGGCAACCGTGTTAATCCTTATAATAGAAAACTGTTGAGACATGCAGGCGGTCCTCCGGTTCTTCAATGGCAAAATAAAAAAACAACGAAGCCGTGGCCATCGTTGTTTAGGGCGGTTTTACGGCTAAACGTACGGTTAGTTCTGGATATAAGTAATCCGAACCTGTCCTTCGTCATTGCAAACGGTGACCTGCACCGAGTCCGTAAGTACATCCGCATAGCTATAGGAAACCCTTTTAAAAGCGTGCTGCTCTTGATCTAATTTTACAATAAACACGGAAGGGTAGGTTTCTTCCAATACACCAGTTCTTTCAATCGTCTTCCGGCGTCCACCGTTAGCCTTTAACATGATTTTCTGCCCGACGTGGGCTTCCAAACTGCGTTTGATTTCCAACAGCGCATTTTTAGCCATTGTCTACCACCTCTTTCCTTGTCCAATTATAACCTAATGGAAAGGGCATGTCAAACAAGGTCAAATATTATAACAGCCCCTGAAACTTATTGTCAACGCCATTTTTCCCTATTTTCACAAATTTATGTATCCCCGATAAATTTCATTGTTCACACAATGTCCATATTTGTCGGAAAATGAAAAAACCGAACCTGTTTATAAGTTCGGTGTAGGTTTATTCTGATAATACTTAAGTTTAGGAAGCCCGATCCGGTAGCTCCCCCTTGTCTCTATTCCTCCAAGCCCTTCCATTCCGCTGATCGTGTGGTTGATCACATCATAAATGTTGATCGTGTCCTTAATGGAGGTGAATGAGGCCTTTGCGGCAATATATACAGGGTCCAGCGCGTGAATGAGGATCCGTCCCGGGGAACTGGCAAAATTAGCTCCCGCTTGCAATAACGCTTCAAAATGAGACTGGCAAGCTCCTGCTACAATCGTAAGCGCATCCCGGTTCCGCTCATATTGCCTTGCAATCATCACGGCATTGGCAAAATGACCGGAATTCTTGTAGCTGCTCAGACTGTACAAGTTCGAGTTCCGCTGGCTCTTCAGTACGCTGTCGTGACCTGTTATTACGATGATGTCGGGCCGCGACTGGGGAAGAAGAATCCTCACAGCTTCAGCCATGTTGGCTTCCGCCACATGATGCCCTTCGACAGGGACCCGCAGCTTTTCATAAAGCGCCATGCTTTTCCGCAGGTAGTTAGGGTCCCCGTCCAGATGAAGCACTTTACCCGGAATTTCAAAATAGGGATGAGCCTCAGGTTCGATGGGGCTCCATGTATCATCCCCGGCAGTCGCTAGTCCGCGGTAGGAACGGACCTTCCGGTATTGCTCAAAGCGGTGCCTTTCCAGAGAACGCATGGACTGCTGCAAGCGGTCCTGATCTTTCCTTCTAGCTTCAAAATCTGCGATATCGGCAATCATTTCCAGATCCTGGAGTGGTGCATCCGCAATCAGGCGAAAATCAAATCCTATAATAACCGCTGTATTTCTATGGATCGATTCAATAATAAACAGAATGTCTTTGCCGTACGATTTCCGGACGACAAGATCTCCTTGCCTCATGCACAATCACCTCCCGTTATCGTATGGCTGCGATAGGCGGATGGTGTATAGAATGGGCTTGGCAGGCGAGGGGCGTTTACTCCCCTTTCAGTTCGGTATAAAGTGCATCCGAGAGCGCTGCGTATTCGTCCAAGCTCAGCGTCTCTCCCCGCCTTGAAGGCTCGATGCCAATACTAAGGAGAAGTCCCTCCAGCTTAGGCTTCGTATTTTTGTCATAAAAGCGGCTGGCTAAATTGTTATATAACGTTTTCCGCCTTTGAGCGAACGAGGCTTTGATCACTTCGAAGAAGAAGGCTTCATCCTTCACCTGTACGGCTGGCTCCTGCCTGATTTTCAGCCGGATTACAGCAGAATCGACGTTCGGCTGCGGAATAAATACAGTGTGAGGCACGACGGTCACCATTTCCGGTTCGCAATAATATTGTACAGCGATACTCAAACTGCCGTATTCCTTGCCTCCAGGCTTAGCGGCCATACGCTCGGCAACTTCTTTCTGGATCATAATGACAATGTTCTCAAGGGGAAGCTTCTCTTCCAGGAAACGCATCACAATGGGAGTTGTAATGTAATAAGGCAGGTTCGCCACTACGCTGACCCCTGTGAGACCTCCGTAATTCTCTTCTAAGAGCGATTTGAGGTCCACTTTAAGAACATCGCCGTGTACGACCTGCACGTTCTCATACGGCTCTAATACCTCGCTCAGGATCGGAATGAGTCTTTGATCGATTTCAACGGCGACTACTTTGCCGGCTGTTTTGGATAACCGCTCCGTCAGCGCCCCGATGCCGGGTCCGATTTCAAGAGCTCCTTTGGTCTTATCCAATTCGGCTGCCGTAACAATTTTGTTAAGGATGTTCTGATCAATCAGAAAATTTTGTCCGAGGCTCTTTTTTAAGGAAAATCCGTGCCTTTGGATAATATCTTTGGTCCGCTTCGGGGAACCGATGTCACTTTTGGTTTCCAATTGATTGTCATGCAAGCTCATGGCTTCACTTACCCCGCTTATTCTTCAATTTTCCCTACTGCTGCAAGGAACTCATCTTTACCGATATGAAATGCATTGCACCGCTTATGAAACTGCTTTCCGTTGCAGTAGCCGATGCCTAGTAGCTTGCCCATTTTGAGCCTGCGTTCTGCAGCCTGCGGGTGTACGATCAACCCGGCGTCAATCAGATCCGCCCAGGTAATTTCCGGATCGCCTCCGGTAAACTCGGTCTTTACTTGCTCTAAAGCTTGCCGGATCACCTCGGGGCTCGCATTTTCAACCCCAATGTCCCCCTTGCGGTTAGCTTCCTCTTGCGTAATGAAGGCATGCTTACAGCCCTTCACCCTGGAAGAAATAATTTTCCGGAGCCGCTCTCCTGCATGGTCGGGATCCGTGAAGATAATAACTCCTCTTCTCTCCTGCGCCAAGGCGATCCTGCGGATAATTTCATTATTGATAGCGGACCCGCCGGTTTCAATCGTGTCGGCTTCCACAGCCCGCTTAATGGCTGTTGTATCGTCTTTGCCTTCGACAACGATAATTTCTCTGATCATAGAACACCTTTCACTCACTTCATATTAGCTACCCCTTATTATACATGAAAAAAAGAAGAGGACGAAAACGTCCCCTTCCTTTGAAAGAATTTGATTAAGAACAATGCAACTTTATCTTCAGTATGTCCGTTATATTTAGTAAGATGCAGGCTTCTTAGGGCCAATGACATAGACAGTGTAACCGGATTTGCGACCGAAGTTGTTCGCTGTGGATTCGCTGTCGAAATAGACATCGATTTTGTTCCCTTTTACAGCACCGCCTTTATCTTCTGCACGGCGGTAGCCGATACCTTCGATATACACCCAGTAACCGATCGGAATAACCCTAGGGTCAACGGCAATGGTACGTCCTTCCGTAACACGCGTGCCGGATGCCGTAATGCCGTACTGCGGATGGCTCTTGCTCTTTCCTGTGGAAGACACGCCTGCCGCATAGGCAGTCAGCGTAACGTTCTTAATCACTTTTTTAGGTTTGAAGGTCAAGCCTTTGCGGGTAATAGATGTTGAGGAAGATTTCGCAGCTACCGTCACTACTGGAGCAGGTTTCTTCGTACCCACCGCAATTACCTTCGGAACAGCATTCAACGTAACCTTCTTACTCGCCAACACTGTAGCTACCAGTTTCCCGTCCTCGTACGTATGTACGAATTGCTTGAACAGAACTCCGTCTTTGCCTTCTTTCACGACGGCGGTCTTGCCTTTCAGCAGACTTGCATCGGCTGTTTTCACCGTTGTATACGGAACGGCTACTTTCTGTTGAGACGTCTTCTTGCTTACACGCACGATCTTCACAGTCATGTACTGCTTGACTGGACGATCCAGCGGAGGCCAGATCCGGTCTTTAGCACTTAAAGTAATATGTTGCTCCGCCAAAATACTGCTTACCGTTTTGCTTGTTGTATACAAAGTTCTAGTCTTACCATCAGCCACCAGTTTGTAAGGAATTGCGGTCTGAATCACCACTTTGTCTCCGCTCTTGATCGGAGCGCTCAGAGGCATTGAAACATGATCGAATGTCCCTAACTTGATGGACTGTTCATCCAGTAGGCGTTGCAGGACGGATTGTTTGGTCTTAACGACACTTTCCTGTCCATTCACTACTACCGATACGCTCTTGGTAGACGTACCGTTTAACAACACCAAACACATGAAAGCAGCAATCGAGAGAGTTGCAATCAAAATAATCAAACGCAAGTTCTCATGCTTCCATCGCATTGCGAAAGACATGCTGGATGATCGTTTAACATGGGTTTCGTTATTACTGTTTCCCACTTATTTCGGTCCTCCTTCATAGCCCCGCCGCCATTGTTACGCATGTAAATTGACGCGACTAGTTAGTTTATTTTTACTTCCTTCAGCAACATCAGCTCTTCAAACGTTGGCGAATCAACACCTCCATTATCGAAACGGATAAGCCCTACCCTGATTTTGGCCAAAATAAAAGAAGCCTTCGGCAAGAGGTCGTCTTCCTTTGGCTTCTAAAAACGCGCATGTAAAGGGAATGGTAGGCACCAGGACGTTACCTCTCTCTGTACGCTTACGAGGTTAGCTGACGGATTCGGACAAGAGAGTTGCCCTAACAGATACTCACGCATACATATGCTGCAAGCTTCCGTATTCACCCCAAAGAACGATGCGGCCGGTGGTATTTGCTTCGGTTCCGGACACATGTGGTTCCCCCGCTCTCCGTTACCGGAGACTCAGCGAGACAAGAAATGTAAAAACTTTATTTAATTAAGTTACCTGTATGATACTCTGTATCAAACACAATTGTAAAGCATTCGCAAACTTCAATTTTAGCCGTTTTTAAGCCTTATAAAGGTAAATTCCGCCTTTCTTTGAAACATATGCACTTTTCTTATGCGCAATAGTCCTTTTTTCTCTGTATCTCTTTACATTTCATGATATGCCAAATAATTTGCACCCATTTTGCATGGTAATCCGGGCCAATTCCTCATAAGAAATCCCCTTAATTTGTGCAGCGGCCTCTGCGACTAAAGTCACATATCCGGTCTCATTTCTCTTCCCTCTATGGGGGTGCGGCGTTAAATATGGAGCGTCGGTTTCCACCAATAAACGGTCAAGGGGAACCTGTGCCAACACCTCTTTCGGCTGCTTCGCATTCTTGAAGGTAACTGGACCGCCGAAGGAAATATAGAAGTTCATATCAAGGCATTGCTTGGCAATTTCCCAGCTGCCAGAATAGCAGTGCATGACCCCTCCGACTTCTTCCGCTCTCTCTTCCCGTAGAATCGTGACCACATCGTGGTGGGCATCCCTGTTATGGATCACAATGGGCTTGTTCAATTTACGGGCAAGCCGGATCTGCTCACGGAACACACGCTGTTGAACATCCTTCGGCGAGGTGTCCCAGTAATAGTCCAATCCGATTTCTCCAATGGCTACCACTTTGGGGTGACTGCAGAGCTCTTCAATCCACTCCAGATCTCCCTCCCTCATCGTCACTGCATCCTGAGGATGCCAGCCGACGGCCGCATAAACCTCTTCATACTGTTCGGCAAGCTTCATTGTGGTGGGAATTGTTTCACGGTTAAATCCAATATTCAAAATTTTGGACACGCCGGCATCAAGCGCTCTTTGCATAGCTTGTTCACGGTCTTCCTCAAACTGTACAGCGTCCATATGAGTATGTGTATCAAACAACAATGCAGGTGACCCCCTTAATCTGCCAGATGTAATCGAAGGTGTATAAATAGTGAAAAGGCGTCTATCCTCTTCGGGCAAAAAAGCTTCGTACTTCCTGATCCATCTGCGGCAGAACCTTCTGAAGCAAGTCAGGTGGATAGTAAAGCTGATTCTGCCCTTTGTGGATACCGCTGATCGATCGGACAATTTCCGACTTATGAGAGATTTCGACGCATTTCTCCTGTTCGGTTAGCAGCAAAATCGGCATTTTCTCCCCTGATTCGCCCGGACGATATACATCATAGGGAAGATCAGATGGAAAATCAAGTTCCATATGGTAGGCGGGATTCAAGCCTGATCGCTCTAAATTTTCCCGGACCAGATCCAGAATTTCGACATCTTCTGCTTCCAGCGGAACGTACTTATATAGTTTCCGGTTCAGAAACCGTCCGCATAAATCCGACAGAATCCGATCCCGCTCCAAAGTCCATTGGGCAAAGGCCGTCTGGATGAATGCCTCATCCAATAGAAGATATTCTTCTATAGTAAGCTTCTGCTCAAAAAGGCTTGGCAGAGGATCCGGCATGAACCGGAAAACGTGTCCTTCAGCATATAACTGTTTGGCTCTGCGAAAGATTTGGCGGAGGATGATCTCAGAACTGCGGGTAACCGGGTGAAAGTAAACTTGCCAGTACATCTGATAGCGGGACATGAGGTAATCTTCCACCGCATGCATTCCGCTTTCCTTGACTACGATTTTGCCTTTATGAGGACGGAGCACACGCAGAATGCGGTCCAAATCAAAAGTTCCGTAGTTCACACCGGTGAAATAGGCGTCTCTCAGCAAATAATCCATACGGTCGGCATCCAGCTGGCTGGAGACCAGGCTGACGACTATGGGCTTGGCATAGGTTTTGCAGATGACATCGGCCACTTTCTCGGGAAAATCGGATGAGACCCCCGCCAAAACAGAGTGCACCTCCGAATCTCCACGGATCATCCGGCAAGTCCAATCCTCATGATGCATTTCAAACGCCTGCTCGATCGAATGAGAGAACGGGCCGTGCCCGATGTCATGCAGCAGGGCTGCACATAAACACAACAGCTTCTCTTCTTTAGGCCAATCGGGATAATGGCTTCGTTCGAATTGCGATATAATTTTGCGTGTGACTTCATAGACACCGAGGGAATGAGAGAACCTGCTGTGCTCAGCACCGTGAAACGTCAGGTAGGATGTGCCCAGCTGGCGGATGCGGCGCAAGCGCTGAAATTCTTTGGTATTAATCAGATCCCAGATGGTTTGGTCCTGAACATAAATGTATTTATGCACGGGATCCTTGAATACTTTTTCCTCCATCAGCCGTTCATTTCTCATAAGTAAGCTCCACTCCATTCTATATTAAGTCTATGATTACAAATTCGACAAAACATCCAGGTTATCGGCGGAATTTGTCGAAAAATAATCACCATTTTTTCCAGTAAAATTTGCGCGTTTATATTTTCGTTGTACTCTTTTTTCCTTTGAATATACTGAGTTTATAAGCATTTCTAAGAGGCAGGAACGATTTGGTATGTTGACTCATTTGGGAATGGTTGGTATCATAAAAAGCATGAATATGTCGAATAATGACGATTATTGAGAGGGGACTTATCCATTATGATGAAATCTACCGGTATTGTAAGAAAAGTAGACGAACTAGGCCGCGTGGTAATTCCAATTGAATTGCGCCGTACACTGGGCATCGGCGAGAAAGACGCTCTGGAGATCTATGTAGACGGAGAGCGCATTATGCTTAAGAAATACGAACCTGCTTGCATCTTCTGCGGCAACGCTGAGAACGTTACATACTTTAAAGGCAAAATTGTTTGCAATGAATGTGTATCTGAAATGCCAACCCCTGTGACAAAATAATAAAGATAGTATATAATAGTAATAGAACTGATATTGTTAATTCTAACCTTTTATATATCTCCTTGATATCCCCCTTAGGCTGCCGCTTAAGAGGGATCTTTTTTTGCCTTTTTTCCTTCTATAGTAACTGGTTGTATAACTCCCTTTTCGGAATTTTTCGGTCCATGGCTGCGAGCTTGATGGAATCCTTGCGGGAATGCTGCTGCCGCTCGTAGTAGTAGACATGTTCTTCAGGTGCCAGTTCCGTCCACCATTCGCCTTCCTCCTGCAGAGCCCCGCTCCCTTCACTGCCTTCCACTACCAGGCAGTACTCTCCCTGAGCCGGGTGCTCCTCCAGGTAAGCCAGGCATTCGCTGATGGTACCCCTCACCGCTTCCTCGTACCTCTTCGTCAGCTCGCGGACCAAAGCCACCCGGCGGTCGCCCAGCTTGCCCGCCATCGCTTCCAGCGTCTTCGCCACACGGTGCGGCGACTCATAGAACAACAGCGTGGCTTTCAGCCCCTTAACCTCGTCCAGCGTTTCTTGAACCGCTTTCCGATCCCGGGGCAGAAAGCCCACGAAATGAAATCTGTCGGTCGGAAGTCCCGACATGATCAGCGCTGACAGCGCGGCATTGGCCCCCGGTATCGGAACGACCGGAATCCCATGCTCGATGGCCAGGGCCGCCAACTCGCTGCCCGGGTCGGAGATGGCGGGCATGCCGGCGTCGCTGACGAGCGCCACGGTCTGCCCTTCCTCCATTAAACGGACTAACTCGGGGCCGCTGGCCTGCTTGTTATGCTCGTGGTAACTCACGAGCCTTGTGCTGATCTCAAAATGCGTCAGCAGCTTGCGGGTTTGCCGTGTATCTTCGGCTGCTACGAGATCGGCTTCCTTTAACGTTTTCACAGCCCGAAATGTGATATCCTCCAGGTTGCCGATCGGCGTTGCCACCAGATATAAGGTGCCTCTCTCCTGCTGCTGAAAACTTTTTTGTATATTTATCGTCATCCGAGTTCCTTGCTCCCGCCGTAATAGATTTGCATTAATTCCTCGCAGTAAGTTCCATCCTCCCGATATACAATGAGGGGCGGCAGCAGCCTGACCTCAGGCTTGGCATCCCTTACCGCCTCAATCAGAACCATATTCGCCTCTGCTCCGGCACGCGGATGAACATAGCGGATACGTTTGGGCTCCAGCCGGTGGCTGCGCAGAGTACATAGAAGGTCTGTCATCCGGGAAGGGCGATGTACCATCGCTACCTTGCCTCCGGTACGGGATTGCCTGGCACAAGCGGCAATGACGTCATCGAGCGTGCAGTGAATTTCATGGCGGGCAATAGCATAATGTTCATTTTCATTCTGTACCCCGGTAATCGTCTGCATATAAGGAGGATTGACCGTTATGAGATCATACATACCGTAGCCCGCTTCTATATGATAATTCCTTAAATCCCCGTGATGAATATGAATCTGGTCCTGAAGCCCGTTCATCTCAACACTGCGTACGGCCATACCGAAAAGGCGCTCTTGAATTTCAACTCCATCGATATGGGCTTTGGTCCGGGTGGACATCAACAAAGGAATAACTCCGTTCCCGCTGCAGAAATCCAATATACGCCCTTTGGAGGGCACACTGCAGAACCGGGCTAACAGCACGGCATCCATGGAGAAGCTGAATACTTCGTCGCTTTGGATAATTTTCAAGTTTTCGGTGAGTAAATCGTCCATCCGTTCATTGCTATATAGAGCCACATCCATCAGGTAACATCCTTTATATAAAATTGAAAAAAAACCGTAGGTTATGATCCCTACGGTGTACTTTATTTATTAAGGAAAGAAAGGCAGAACAGGCAGTCGCCCTCCGTGCGGAGATGACCGTAATACACATTGCAGATATGGAAACCTTCATTATAAATCCGGGCCAGGTTGTCGTAGCCTTCTCCAACAACCGGTTCCTCCATACGGGAAGGTGACGCGGGTTCAGCCTGAAGTTCGGTGGGAGCTTCCGCCGTTTCGGCAGCAGGCTCCTCCTCGCGTCTCAACAGCTTATGGAGATGCTGATTCTCGAGGCTCAACCGCTTGTTCTCCTCCAGGAGCCGCACAATCTGCTTCTTCAGAGAACTTAACTCTGCATGAACATGACCTACTTGTCCTTCGATTTCATCAATCGCAGCAAACATGTCTTTCTTCTCCACTTTCCCACCTCAGAATCCGAAAATCGAATGCATCCGTTTCCTCACGTATTATGGCAGCCGCTAACGGCGAAGGAAGCTATAGAATGACTACTTCGTCCAAAGGAAGTTCCATGACCTTGCCGATATCGAACAGCTGGACATGCACTTTTCTTTGACCCGCATTCAATGCAACTACTTTACCATTCCCAAGGGGAGAAGCAATCATCGAGCCCACATTCGGCATTTCTTCTTTGGAGCTCTCGTAGTTATCATGCTCAAATTTCAGACAGCACATGAGCCGTCCGCATAATCCCGAAATTTTCGTCGGATTCAAGGAAAGGCTCTGATCCTTCGCCATCTTGATCGAGACCGGATCGAAATCCCCCAGCCAGGATGAGCAGCAGAGTACGCGTCCGCAAGGTCCAATGCCGCCAAGCATCTTGGCTTCATCACGAACGCCGATCTGTCTCAATTCAATCCGGGTACGGAAAATGCTCGCCAGATCCTTTACCAATTCACGGAAATCAATCCGTCCTTCTGCCGTAAAGTAGAAAATGATTTTGTTGCGGTCAAATGTATATTCAACATCCACCAGTTTCATCTTCAGCTGATGTTCTTTAATTTTATCGAAACAGGTCGCGAATGCTTCCTTCGCAGCCTTCTTATTCTCTTCTACAATCTTGGCGTCGTGGTCACTGGCAATCCGGATGACCTTCTTCAAAGGAAGCACTACATCGGATTCCCCGACCGTCTTCTTATTGATGACCACCTTGCCGTATTCCACGCCTCTGGCCGTCTCTACAATTACATTCTGTTCCTGGTCAACCGGAAGGTCGATCGGATCAAAATAATAGATCTTGCCTGCTTTTTTGAAACGTACGCCTACAACACTATACAATTCCTACCCTCCCTGTATATCAATAACAAACTGCTCAAATGCAAGCTGAGGGTTTACGTGGAATCGAAGTCTCTTCTGCAGCTCCAGCGCCTTCTCCATACATCCGATCCAATAGGAAATGTCGCGGCTGAACGCATGCTTGGCCATCCACTCGGATTGGTCGACGAACACAATGCTCTCCTGACGGCTGCATTGGATGTGAACCATGTCCTTAAACCACAGTACAAACAATTGGAGCAGTGTATCTATATGTTCGGCCAGCTCGGTCTTGAAAACCTTCGACTGCGCCGTAATCAGTGCGGCGGCAAACTTGTTGATGCACTCTTTAGCTAATTGTATCATTACGTTTCTGATTTCTGCAAACCAATTTAATTGGATTATTTCCCTGCATGCATCGATTCCGGCCGCTAAATGCACGGCGCTTCTCACCAATACCTGGGAATGTCCCTCTTTTTCGAGTATTTCAATCATCTGTTGAGGCGGCAGCGGCAGGAACGGAACCCATTGCGCTCTAGACTGGATCGTCGGCAGCAGGGCATGCCCGTTCTCGGTAATCAGAATGGCCACTACCGCAGATTGCGGCTCCTCCAGAAACTTCAACAGGGAATTAGCGGCTTGGACCGTCATCTTCTCTGCCTCTGAGATGATGTAGATCTTCGTCTGGGAAGCCGTCGCCCGATAGGCAAAATCTTTCTGCAGCTGGCGGATCTGCTCGATCTTAATGCTTGTCCCTTCCGGCTCCACTTTATGAAGGTCCGGGTGATTGCCATGCGCAAGCTTCCGGCACTCCAGGCAATGGCCGCACGCTTCATCGGTTCCCTCCGTACAAAAAATGGCCTTTGCCAAAGCAAACGCCATTTCCTGCCGCCCCGTTCCCCGGGGGCCGCTGAATATATAAGCATGGGACGTTCTTCCCTGCCGAAGCCCGTTCTGCAGCATCCGTTTCGCACGGTCTTGGCCGATGATGGCTTCAAATGACATAGCTTAATTACACTCCATTAAAAAAATAAATTAATCAGCATCCCGCGGATTTCGCCGACTCTCTCCAAGAGCTCGATCCGGCCCTGCTCATGTTCCAGCAACTCGTCACCCATGGATAAGAGGACGCTGTCGATTTCGTCCAGCAGCTTATACTTCTTGCCGCGTCCGCGCCGGTCCCAGCCCTTCGTGTCCTTCAGGCCTACTCCCCGGCGGACGGTATCCTCCAGAAATTGCTTGATCAGCTGTTTGTACAGCCTCAATTCCCGGACCGTCATGGACTTGGCTAACCGCTGCCCCTGCAGTTCGATCTGCTGCATGCGCTGGCTCAGCTGCTCTTGTGTGACTTGCTCATTCTGCCTGTACATTACGTCCGAGAAGGCACGCTGCGGAAGCTGCGGCGATCCGGAGTTGTCCGTCATGCGCAAGTCTTTCCCGAGTGGGCGGTAACCCGGATTGATTTTCATAAAACCTCCGCGATTCCATCTATCTTAAAATTTAAAAATGTTCGAAACGTTCTACCGGCATTACAAACACGGCTGCACCGCCGACTTGCACCTCTACCGGGAATGGAATATAAGAATCGGTCGTACCGCCCATCGGCGATACAGGGGTAACAACCTGCTCCCTAATTTTACAGTTAGCCTTGATTACTTGCAGTACTTCCGTAACGCGTTCATCTTCCGTACCTATCATAAATGTCGTATTCCCTGCCCGCAGGAAACCTCCTGTACTGGCAAGCTTGGTAGCGCGAAAGCCTTCTTTCACCAAAGCGTTAGAAAGACGGTTGCTATCTTTATCCTGTACTACGGCCACGACTAATTTCATACGATCTCCTCCTGAGAGTGATTAGTAAGCGATAGGAAGCGTTATCAATGCGGTAGCAGCCAGGTATTGTCGCTTCCTTCTATTATACACTATGTATCGGTACGTTCATAGGTTCATTGCCCAAGCTTCCTGCGGAGCACTTCATAGCAGTCCCCGGCAATCTCATCCGGTGTCCTGTTGGCGTCGATGGTCACGATCCGTTCCGCAAACTGAGCTGCCAGCTGAAGATATCCTTCTCTCACTTTTTCGTGAAAATGCAGCTTCTCTAAATCCAGCCGGTTGACTTCCCTCTCCTTGTTGGCATGTACGCGGCTCAATCCGATTTCGGGATCCACATCCAAATATAACGTAAGATCAGGCATCATGTCCTCTGTCGCAAACCGGTTGATCTCGTACACGTCTTTCATGCCTAACCCTCTCGCATAACCCTGGTAAGCCAGTGAGCTGTCAATAAAACGGTCGCAAATTACCATTTTTCCTTGTCGCAAGGCAGGAATGACTTTCTCAACGAGGTGCTGTCTTCGTGCAGCTGCATATAACAGAGCCTCGGTTCTGCCGTCCATAGCTGTGTTCCGCGTATCAAGGATAACCGCTCTGATCTGCTCAGCAATATCGATCCCGCCAGGTTCCCGTGTGGATAACACTTCAAAGCCATATGTATGTAAAAATGCCTCCAGCCGGCCTATGACGGTGGATTTGCCCGCGCCTTCTCCGCCTTCTACTGTTATAAATAGTCCTGTATTCATGATCTACCCCAATCTATTTTGCACGAATCTTATGGTAACCCAACTATAATTCATACCTGCCTAAAGAGCAACGTTACAACGTATTTGCAGCAGGGTAACATATAGGTAAGACTGCTTGCTAACGCGAAAAGAGTTGTGCTACGATCAACATGGAATACTACTTCCCCTAATTTAAAGGCAATGTTACCGGAAGGTACAACCTCGGCTCTGCGGTTTCCGTGGATTTGCGGTGTGCCTTTTTTTGATTCCTAATCGCAGGGAGAGATGGTTCATGTTAAAAGAAGCCTTGTATCACCGCCCCAAACTGAATTGGGCCTATGCCTATGACGAAAAGACGCTGCATATCCGGTTCCGGACGAAACGAGACGATGTTGAACAAGTCAAACTGTGGTACGGGGACAAATATTTACCGTGGGAGCGCATGGAGCAGGTAGAATTAAAGGTGCTGACTTCCGATTCCCTCTTTGATTATTGGGAAACGTATATTCAGCCGCGGTACCGCCGTCTGGTTTACGGATTCGATCTGATATCGGGTGATGAGCGGTTGTGGTATACGGAACGGGGGGCTGTGCTTACTCCCTTGTCCGAACACGTCGGATTATTCGATTTCCCCTTTATGAATAAAGTAGACGTGTATCGAACGCCGGATTGGGTGAAAGAAGCCGTCTTTTATCAAATTTTCCCGGAACGTTTCGCTAACGGCGACCCTTCCAACGATCCCGATCAAGTACAGCCGTGGGGAGGTAAGCCGGAACGCGATAATTTCTTCGGCGGGGATTTGCAGGGCGTGCTGAACCACCTGGACCATCTAACCGAGCTTGGTGTCAATGCGATTTACTTCAATCCTTTATTCCAAGCTACGACGAATCATAAGTACGATACGAAAGACTATTTGCAGGTAGACCGCCATTTCGGCGATAATGCCATGCTGAAAAAGCTCGTGGACGAATGCCATTTACGCGGAATCCGGGTTATGCTGGATGCTGTTTTCAACCACAGCGGCAAAACGTTCGAACCTTTTGTGGACATTCTAAAGAATGGTGCGGATTCCCCTTATGCAGATTGGTTTCATGTCAGGCAATTCCCATTAAATATCGTGGATGGCATCCCAACTTATGACACGTTCGCTTTTGAACCTATTATGCCTAAATTAAACACAGAACATCCTGCAGTTAAGGAATACCTGCTCGGGGTCGCGAAATATTGGATTGAGGAAGTCGGTGTCGACGGCTGGAGACTGGATGTAGCCAATGAAGTGGATCACCAGTTTTGGCGTGAATTCCGTCAGGTCGTAAAGCAGGCGAAGCCGGATGCTTATATTCTCGGGGAGATTTTTCATGATTCTCTCATGTGGCTCCAGGGAGACCAGTTTGATGCGGTCATGAATTACAGGTTTACGAACATCGTTCTCGATTTTTTTGCCAAAAAGAAGCTGGACGGCTACCATCTTGCCTGTGATCTCGGCGGACTCCTCGCCAGCTACCCTCAACAGGCGAATGAAGCAGCCTTTAATCTGCTGGACAGCCATGATACGCCCCGGTTGCTCACCCTTTGCGGCGGCGACAAACGTGTGATGAAGCTGGCCGTCCTATTCCTGATGACGTATACCGGGACGCCGTGCATCTACTATGGCGATGAAATCGGTCTGGACGGTGAAGGGGACCCGGATTGCCGCAAATGTATGGTCTGGGACAAAGAGAAGCAGGACCTCGATCTTTTCACTTTCTTCCAATCCGCCATAGCATTAAGAAAAGCCATTCCGGCCCTTCGTACGGGATCCATCAAATTTACGCATGCTATGGAGGGAGACCTCTTGCTTACGTATGAGCGGGAATTGAACGGGGAGAGATACCTGGTAGCGCTGAACCGCAGTGAGGATATTCGGTCTATAAAGCTGCCTGCGGGCGGGTGGAGTGTTGCGTTAAGCAGCGATGCAGGTATCCAGATCACGGAGTCCAAGGATACGGAAATTCAGCCTTACGGCTACATGGTTCTACATAAAGAAAACGAAGCGTGATAACGTTACACGTGGAACATTGAAAGGGCGGCATACGGTAGGTAACCGTTTGCCGCCTCTTTTAGTTTCCGCTCCGATGATTAGCCGTGCTTTCCCTTACTTCTAACTTTACGGGGAGCACTACCTTTCTGGATTTTCTAGGAGGTTTACACTCGATCTGCTCCATTAACAATTGAACTGACAGCCTGCCTTTTTCAGATAAATTTTGAGCGATAGTGGTTAAGGAAGGAATCATATGCCGGCTGTACATAAGGTCATCGAATCCTATTACGGATACATCATTCGGTACGCGAATCCCGCGGTCATGCAGCCCTTTGATGAGCCCTGTAGCCGCTATATCCGAAAAGGCCATAACCCCCGTTATCCCTTCAGCAAATTCTGCGATTCGCGATGCAGCCCGGTACCCGCCTTCCATAGATACGTCCTCACAAATCAGCGTAACCGTTTCATCAGACACTCCGTACTCTTTGACGGCTTCCATAAAACCTGCATATCTTACTTCTCCTACCCCGCCCTCCGTCATGCTGTTGGAAAGCAAAGCTAATCTGCGATGACCCTGCTCAAGCAAGTGCTTGGCCCCAAGGTAACCGCCTTTACGGTCGTCTACATAAATCTGGTATAAGTCCTCATCTTCCAAATAACTGTCCAAGTAAACACATGGAACCTGGATATCCGCCAACGAGCTCATGATGGGAGAATCGCTAAACGTACCCACTACAATCAGCCCATCCAAATGCTTTTCCCGTACAAAAGAAAACGTCTCCTCCTCACTCACCCCGACCAGCAAAACGTGCAGCCGATGATTTCTTGCCCCCGACTCAATAGCGGACACGAGCTGCCAGTAAAATGGATTGTCCTGAAGCGTGGTGCGGTCGGCATAAGGTACAATAACAGCGATCAAATGCGTATGCTTATCGCGGAGACTGCGGGCAGAAGCACTAGGAATGTACTGAAGCTCATCAATAATCTTCTTGACCCGCTCTATTGTTTCCTCCGAAACCCGTCCGGATTGGTTGATTACATTGGATACGGTTGCGATCGATACGCCGGCTGCTTTGGCTACGTCTTTAATCGTAATTCGGCTCATCGTCTTCCCCTCCGTACTGCAAACTATCATTATTCATATCGTATATCTATATAGTGAAGCGAGGCGTCCCTGGCTCCTTGGATTTTGGCTCCTGTATCGCGCAATACCATTAAATACTCCACAGTTTGTTGAGTGACCGTTTCACCCGGGTACAAAATCGGTATGCCTGGCGGATACGGAATAATCATTTCCGCACTTAGATACCCTGCCGCCTGCTCCAGTTGGATCGTCTTTATTTGATAATCATTTGCATTCCATCCCATAGCTATGGGGTCTGTCATTGCCGGATAGGCCGGTATATTGTAAACTTGCTTCCTTCGCGGATTTGGGATCGTTTCATGACGCTCAGCAACATGCTGCAGGGCATGATAAAGAGCTCTTGCATCCTCCATGGTGCTTCCAAGAGAAAAAACAAACACGGCATACTCAGGGTCAGCCATCTCTCCAAAACATCCATACTCCTCTACCGCCTCTAGAAGCTCATATCCTGTCATCATTCCCGTTGTATCTTTTATTACCACTTTGAAGGGGTCAAACGTAAGTCCATCCTTATCCGGTTCACCTGCTATTGTCCCGCGGATGTTTACTACCTCATAGCTTTTCACTTCTCCCATACGATTTCTGAACCAGTCTACCGAAGCGAGTCCTTCTTCAAAAAGAGCTCCTCCTGCCGTATGCACCTGTCTACGGGCTGCATCCAGCGATGCCATAATAGGGTAGGATGGACTGGAGCTTTGGATCATCGCTAAGGTGCGTTTAAGGCTGTGCCGGTTTACCAGGCTGCCATTCACATGGATCATGGCCCCCATTGTCATGGCTGAGAGCATTTTGTGTGTAGACTGGACAACCAAGTCCGCACCATGGCGTACAGCCGTTTCCGGCAGCCTTGAATGAAATCCATAATGTGCCCCATGGGCTTCATCGATAATAACAGGTTTGCCATACCGGTGAATAAGCTCTATGTATGGTTTCAAACATTTGCCCATTCCGTAATAATTCGGGTTCGTCAATAGAACCCCTTTGGCCAAAGGATACTTAAGAAGTGCTTCTTCAACCGCAGCCAGAGAAGGGATTGTTGCCAGGCTGGTCTGTTCCTCCAGTTCCGGACTGAGAAACACAGCTTCTGCCCCTGCCAGCATTAGTCCGTTCAACACAGATTTATGCACATTCCGCTGCACGATCAGTTTGTCCCCTCTGCCGCATAATGAGAGAACAGCAGCCAGATTGCCCGCGGTACTGCCGCCAATTAAGAAAAACGTCTCTTCCGCTCCAAAACATTCCGCTGCCAGCTCCTGCGCCTCCGCGATGACACCTTCCGGATGATGCAGATCGTCCAGGCCGCTGATCTCTGTTTGATCGATCCTCATGATCTCACGAAATGTATGACTTGCTGTCGCTTTAAACGCTTGTCCCATTTTATGCCCCGGTACGTGAAAACTGTGGGGATGTCCTGTGGCATGTTTCATTAATTTATCATAAAGAGGTGCATTATGCGGATTCATTTTCGCCACTCCAAAACGTTCATATTGTCGTAGCTATTGTACCATGCCGGCCAAAAAAATAGCCCTTCTATTTTCATAGACGAGCCTATCAACCATTCATCTTATGCATTTTTCCTATACCAAATCTGCTTCAGTTGATGAATAAAGAACGGATATTTCTCATCCTTTACATCGGTCCGGACCATCTCGGTCTCGCATGCGTCGCATATAAATTCGGACACGATATGAATGCCTTCCGCTTTTTGTTCGCCGCAGATAATGCACGTACAATCCTCTTGAAGATCCATAGCCGCTCCCACCTTTGTCTCATTAGTTCTTACTAGTATGCCACATTTCTTTCACTCTTAAACTCTAAAGCTAGTCTATGTCCCCTTACCGGCCCCTCAGCAGTTTGTAATATTAGTTTATGGCAAATGCGTGCTCCGGGTGTCTGTACTTATGCAAAATATCAAGTTAGCACACCGACCGTCCGATATATAGGTAAAGGCAGTTATTTCTATGAGGTGAGACATGCAGGACCGTACCCAAGAAGGAAAAGAATCCACCATCTATCAATACCAGCTCATTCGCAGAATACGCCATTCATTATTCTTTACCGGCTTATATCCGGCCTTGTTAGTGACTTATATCTTCTATTCTATTCTTACACATGGATGGAACAATATCATATGGTTAGGGATTTCAGCGGGGAGTGTATTGCTTGTACATTCCATAGGGATATACCTGCTGTGCTGGAGAAACGGCGAACGGTTACGCGGCTGCTGGAAGTTCCAATTCCAGCTTCCCCGTTTCGGCTGGGTACCCGCAACAAGCTACACGCGCCTGGACCGGTTTCGCCATATGTTTGTTCAGCTGTTTTGGCTGGGCCTGTTCCTATTTGCTGCACTCTCACCTTGGGCTGCCCATCATGCAGCTATGCATGGTGTTGTGCTGCACCTTTGGGTGCTTCTCCCCCAGCTGACATTATTACTCCGATGCCTCAGGCAGCCAGGCTCCTATTTGATCCGTTTCGGCATCAGGGAAACCTCGATTTATAAGCAGTAACCATCCGGTAAACGATTCGTGGGACACTTTCCAGTGTCCACGAATCACGATCACATGCTTAGCTTAATGCGCTTTAGCCCGTTCTCTACAACCATAAAGTACAACAAAAAAGAGACCTTAGATTCTAAGGTCTCTTCCTCGTGCTTGGCAACGTCCTACTCTCCCAGGACCCTGCGGTCCAAGTACCATTGGCGCTGAAAGGCTTAACGGTCGTGTTCGAGATGGGTACGCGTGGTTCCCTTTCGCCATTGTTACCAAACGGTATTAAGTTTCAGGATTTGCACCCTGAAAACTGGATGTGAAGTGAAGTGTAAGTCTGCGCAGACTCTGTTCATTCAGAGTATTTGGATAAGCCCTCGACCGATTAGTATTCGTCAGCTCCATGCATTACTGCACTTCCACCCCGAACCTATCAACCTCGTCGTCTACAAGGGGTCTTACTAGTTGGGAAAT
>NZ_JBHUME010000004.1:0-6255 GCF_042684925.1 Paenibacillus gansuensis
TTGGCTTTAATACAGAGGATGGAGCCACACCAATGTTTATTTCAGAGATGATATGATTGAACTAACGGGAAACGATAGTTCAAAGAAACTTGGAGCAGCTGCCGCGGCAGCTTGCTCCTCTATTTCATTGAAGTAACTAGCAGTTTAGCTCAGAAAACAAGGGCGCACCAACGATGAAGACCAACACAAAATATGTTTTAGTCTAATAAAGGTTATCAATGTTATTGCGGAAATTAACAAGGAAAAAATAGGAGGTGCGTAATATTGCAATTAGAAAACTATAAGTTTAGTGGAATTGATGCTTCTTTAGTCGGTGCGATTAAATCAGTTGCTGACTATTATCAGATTCCTTTGACAACATCATGGATATATGGCATGACAGGGCTTTCCTTCTTGCACGTACTTGATGAGAACCTAGTGGAACCCAATGGAGACCACCTGAACCAGAGGTTTTTAATCTTGCACGTAATATTGGATTAGAGATAGATGGTCTGCATGTTTATGCAAAAAATGAAGATTTTATTAACTTGCAGTCTGAAGCATGGGAGAAGGCAAAACAAGCCATTACCGTAAAACAACCAGTTTTCGCAAAAAATATAGTTAACGAGAATCAAACATCAGTGATTTATGCTTATGATAATGTTGGTTATTATACGCAACATTGGCATTCTGGATATGAGAACAGTGAAGATGTTATTCCTTGGAACTTACTAGGCTTAAGTCAATGTCCATGTATCAATTGCGTAAATTATCGAAAATTAAACAACCAGATGGTTAACTTCGAAAGTGGTTTGATTTCTTTACACTGGGCCACCCCAATCGAACCAGGAGATGAAGTAACTACTCTTAAAACTGCACTTGGATTTGTTATACGACTAAATGAACAAGAAAGCTATATGTGGTCAGAAAAAAAATATTACATCGGTTCAAAGGCTTACGAAAAATGGTTGAATGCATTGGAAAGCGAGGCTGTTGATAAATATTTTTTCAGCCTCTTTGTAGAGATTTTGTATGAAGCAAGAAGTCATGCGGTGAAGTTTCTCACGCAATTGAAAGGAAGAATTGCAGGGTTAAATGAACAAACGATTAATGAAGGGATAAATATTTATAGTAAAGTTGCTTCAAGATACAAAACCTTGAAAGAGATGTATCCATACGAAGAACCACCCCAAAGCGAAATAAAGCAAAAAGAGCAATGTATCACGATCGTCAAAGAGTTATATCAATTGGAGAGCGATTGCTATAAATTTCTAAAAGAAATCCATGCAAGTTTATGAGTCAAGTCATTAAGCTAACTGGGAACGATAGTTAAATAAAGGAAACTAATGAGGCTGCCACGAATTTGTATGGCAGCCTCGTTATGTTAAAGGGCGGGAAATTTTCATAGAAAAGCATGCTTTCTACACGAGGAAGTGGTCTGATGGATAATGTCAACGAGTACATGGTTAGTTAAATAACATCCCGGAGCAGAATGCCATCGAGCATCTGTTTTCATAAATTTTTTATAAAGGGGGACGGGTATGCAAATGAAGATAAGGGAAATTGAAACAGATGAATATAACGAAGTAGTTTTCTTATGGAACGATGTATTAGGAGTGCGTTACGGTCACGAATGAGAACTTTCGCGTTACGATGGAACAGATGTCCAGAGCCGGCAATTACAAAACGTTTGTAGCGTTACTTGAGAATCAAGTTGTTGGGTCTGTTCATAAGGATTTTCAGCGTCATAGGGTAGGAACCGAACTGCTACGATACACTGAAAATTATGCGAAAGACAGTGGAATATCCAGCATTATTCTATGTACCGGGATGAAGCGAACCGATGCCCATGCTTTCTGAGAATCATATTGCCTTAAGAAGTAAGACTAGAAGAAGCAAATAAATAATGACGGAGTGAAGGAAATGAAAATTTGGAGATTAGAATATGATCTTGACATCGTACAAGGTTTCGTACTTAAAGATCAAGGACTAAGAGAGACGATAATGGCCAGAAATAACTTTAGGGGCCACTCAATACAAAATTGGGAGTATGTTGAAGTAAAGCGAAGTGGTAGAAAAGCAATATGCGATATTTATGCTTTTTCCGTGCAACATCCGATTGTTTCTGTTAAAAGCTCTGAATTTTTTAAATTGTACTTTCCCGAGGAAATCCAATTACTTGATGTGTTTAATGGAAAAGAAAAGTTTTATATTTTAAATGTAATTAATCTCATTGACTGTTTAGATATGGATAAATCTAAAATTGAGTACTTTTCTTCTGGACGTATTATGGAGGTAGTATCATATTCTTTCAAACCGGATTTAATTAAGGAGAGTTATTTATTTAAAGTACCTCAATATCCTTCAAAGATTTTTGCAACAGACAGAATGAAGAAATTAGTAGAGTCTACCGACTTAATCGGTTATAAATTTGTAGAAGTATGGAATTCTGAAAGAGACACGAATCGCGTAGATATGTTATGAATTCGACATGTACACTAGAATTAGCTCCACTTTTTTAATTACCATAGTCTTGTATGTAATTACATTCTTGGAGGTATACGATGTCTAATAATTTGGGGGATATTTTGAAAACTCTAGTTATTAATGTCCTGCTTGGAATTACTGTATTTATTATTGGATTCCTAGTTATTGTATTCCTTTCGGATTCAGATGGTAAAGTTGAACTATCATATTATGCCGCTATTGCATACGCTCTTTTGTACTTAGCAAGTGTAATATCTGTATGCACGGCAATTATTGTGAAGAAGCTTGGCAATTCAACAAACGGGGAACGATAGTTTAATAAAGGAAGTTAACGAGGCTGCCACGAATTTGTATGGCAGCTTTAATACTTCGACGAATACAAAGACTATGGAAAAATTATGAATAAACATTGAAGAGGAGTTGACTGTGTTGGAGAACAATAATTTAAGTCCCGAACTCGTCCAGCTTTTCGTGGGACAAGCCCATGGAGATTTTCAAAAGGTCCAAGAATTATTAGAACAAGAGCCTGGTCTATTAAATGCTTCTTGGGATTGGGGCAATGGTGATTGGGAAACTGCTCTTGGTGCGGCTGCACATATGGGAAGAAAGGATATTGCAAATTATTTGCTCGATAAGGGTGCGCGGATCGATTTATTTGCAGCTGCAATGTTAGACAAAGTCGAAATCGTAAAAGCATTGATCTCTGATAATCTTGCTTTGAAAGATAGCTTAGGACCTCATCGAATCCCGTTAATTAATCATGCCGAAGCAGGGGAAGCAACGGCAGTAATGAATTATCTTAAATCAATAAAAAGTTAAGACACTTGTTTTAAGCTAACGGGGAACTATAGTTGAATAAAGGAATGACGAGGCTGCCACGAATTTGTATGGCAGCCTCGTTAAGCTAAAGGGCAGGTTAGTATAATGGATAATACAGGAAATATTAGGGTGGACGTTGAAGTAAAGAGAGCAATTCATTTTAATAAGGGGGATAACCAGATGAGCTTAAAGGTGGAACCGTTGGATTTGCAAAGGGCAGATATTTCAGGGTCTAAGTGGCAGGAGGTCAGAGCCGAGGAGCTTGATATCGATAATGTCAGCTTGGCAAAGACAAAAATTAATAATGTAAACATGAGTGATATGTCTTTGAATGATGTTAATATGGGTAGAATTAATATCTCGAACGCAAACTTGTCGGGTTTAGGTATTCAGCATGCTAACTTTAGCCACGCTGTTATTGACCATGTCCATCTTTTTGGAACAGAATTTCATAATGTGGTTCTTCCTCAAGAAGGAGACGGAAACTACAATTCCGAGGGACAATATAAACCAGTAAGTTTTCATAATTGTAACCTGTCAAACGGACAGTTTAATAATTGTGATTTATCAAATGTTGAACTAAATGCATGTAACATTTCAGGATTAAAAATAAATGGTATCTTAATTACTGATTTACTCCATAACAAATAAAGAACAAAGAGCGGCAGCTGTTTTGTTTTGACTCCGCTAAATAATGAAGTTTGGTTATGCTAACTGGGAACTTTAGCGCAATAACAACAGTCGGGGAGGACAAATATGTTCTCCCCTTATCTCATTTAAAAGGTATTATGGAGCTAACGGGTAGAAGAGGTGCAAAACATCAGATAAAGGAAATATATAACTTAGACGTTTACTAAGGGGGGATTTATGCATGAATGGTACATATAAGTCCAGTGATATCGAGCTCGTTAAGAGGTACAGTTCAATGCCAAATGTACTTATAGGAGCCCTAACGGGTTTATCAGATGATCAGCTGGACTTGAGTCGAAGTGCCGGTAAGTGGTCAATAAGGCAGATTGTTCATCATATCGTTGATTGCGAGTTGAATTATTTACAATATGATCGATATGCACTCTCGAATACGGACCGAATGTTTATTTTCCCTGATTTCAGCGGTGATACTTGGAACATGCATATGCAATATAGTAATAGACCAATCGAACTTGAGATAAGATTTTTTTCATTGATCAGGGAGTACATCACTCATTTATGTGATATACTGCCGGAATCCTTAGACCGTACGTTAAAACATGAGGATGGAGAATTTACAGTTAGACAAGCACTTGAACATGACAATGCTCACGCACAACATCATATCGATCAAATTATTGAAACAAGAAAAATCCATTGTTTTTAAGTTTTTCTTCCTGCGTTCTCGGGGCGATAGTGAAATAACCAGGGGGCAGATTGCCGCGGTATCTGCTCCCTGGTTTTTATTGAAGTAACGGGCAGGATACTATAATGATTCCGCGAATAATCAAAGTGGGGTATTTTCCCAATTCATAACGCGAGGAGAGTGCTTTATGAAGAACAATCAAATCGAGATCGTTACTCTTAAGGAAAAGCATTTTGTGGGAGTTCCCGTGACTAATGTTTTCCAAAGGTTTGATCCGGAAAGCATTAAAGATGCAAATCAGGTATTTCTTGCTAGAAAGAACGAGATTAAAGGGATTTTGAATCAGCACGAATATGTATGTCCCCATTTTGCGAACGATGTACTTTTTACATATATCTACTGTATGGAAGTAACAAGAATTGAGGATGTTCCTAAAGGCATGATCGGATTCAGTGTACCAAGTCAACGTTATGCCAAGGTGAGATCAAAAGATCAAGATCCGTATGAGCTAATAAAATCTTTCTTAAAAGAAAAAAGCCTCAATAATAATTCAAGATCGCTTGCACTTGAAGTATTCAGATTTGGAGAGGAACAACACATTAATAACGCCGATATTTTTGTGCCGATACTTCAAGAAGAGTGAGGAACTTTAACGCGACACGTTAGTTAAATAAACCATACAACAACCAGGCTACCATTTGCTCAACTAACGGGCAGTTTACTGGAAATGAAAGTATTTACGTTTATGAAATTACCATTACTATATCTTTGTACTTTAATTACTCCAAAGGGGGAATTGAGTTGAGCAAAAACCAAATGGAAGAAATCAAGGGCGAGAAAAAACAACAGGACATTACTGGGATGACGTGCATCTACGTCCCCGTGAGTGACGTCTATGAGTCCGTTAAATGGTATCAAAAGAATTTAGGGTGTCAGCCATCAAACATCCACCCTGTTGAACCTGGGATGGAAATATGTATATTGCGTTTTTTTGATGAGAATGGGAAGCATCAAGACGCTGCTAAAGGTTCGATTCCCGCTTTGTTCCTCATAGGATCAGGAGCGGAGGGCGGTCGACTTGGGTTTACATGGCCCAATGGTGATCGTCATGCAGTTGGGTGTTTCGTGACTCCTCGTATCCAAGAACTATTCGAGCGGTTTAAGGAAAACGGAGTGAACATTGTTGGTGAAATTCGGCAAACATGTGGACCCAACTTGCGGTTCTATGATCCTGACGGGAACATGTGGGAAATTTGGCAACCCTGAGAACGGGTAATAACTGAAAAGAATAAGATTATTGAACTATCGGGACATGATAGCGCAATAACACAGTGAAGGCTGCAGATCCGATTGATCAGCAGCCTTTTACACTCCCTCAGAGAATAAGGATTTTCTCACGAATGCTCGCTCATTCGCAGGATTTCAAAATGTATGTTTAAATAGGAGTTAACGGGTACGAAATCCCATGATTGTTCAAATGTAAATTAACACAAGTTCTTTTTCAATCATTCCATTTTCTATACTATTATTTTACGATATATTGAATAAAAGTATTGTGATTAAAAGTGATTAGAATAGTTGTGTCGTAGTTAGTTTAGGAAGGAAGGAATATCGTGATGAGCATTTATTATACT